>JAAKFT010000114.1 GCA_011064935.1 Chlamydiota bacterium
GGACGACGGTACGAGAGACAGAATCGCATCCCATGTTACGCGACTATCCAATTGCTTGGATATGGCAGACTCTCGCAAAGCAAATAATATTTTAACACGGAGGCGGGATTTCCTCCCAGCTCTAAAGGACTGGGTTTCCATCCCGAAAATTAGATGATTTTTTCTTGATTCGGAAAGAGAAGTTGTAGACACTCGCGGCTATGAAAGCACTCTTTCGATGGGGTTTTGGATTTGCGACTCTTACTCTTCTAGCTCTCGGCTATTGGTCTATGGTTCTTCAGGAAGAGGATCTTAAGACTCTCCGCAGCGAGATCGATGGAATGAAGCGAGAGATGCAGATGGTTCGCTTCAAACAGGTGACTGAATCCTCTTCTTCCAAAGAGGTGCGATTTCTATCTGACTATCCTAATCTCTTAGCAAAGGATCCTTTCTATTCTCAAACTCTACCGACACTTCTAGGATCGAACTTTCTCCCTCGAGGAATACGGCGAGAGGCTCTTTTGGGTCGTCCCGAAAATCTTCATCCTTTTAGTGGATTTGCCGAGACTCGGAAGATGATCGACATGTGCAATGTCACGGTGGCGCAAAATCTATTTGGAATATACGAGACTCTGTCTCCAAATATGGCTATCAAAATGGAGGCGCGGCCTCTTGCCGATGACCCTGATGTCGAGGAATTTTGGGTTCACTTACGCGACGATGTCTATTGGCAACCTCTCAATCCAAGACACTTTCCAGATGATCTCACTCTCTCTCCCCATTTCCTCCAAAAACACCAAGTAACGGCTCATGACTTCAAGTTTTACTTCGACGCGATCATGAATCCCTATATGGCCGAAGCTAAAGCTGCAGCTGTGCGGAATTATATCCAGGAGATTGAGGAGTTTCGGGTGGTCGATGATCTGACCTTTGTGGTGAGATGGAAGAAAGATTTTCCTTCGGGACAAAGCGAGTCCAAAGTCAAATATACAGCAAAAGGGCTGACTGGCTCTCTCCAACCTCTTCCATGTTTTGTCTACCAGTACTTTTCCGATGGAAAAAAAATCGTTGAAGAGGATAGCGATAGTGAGGCCTATCGAAATAACTCTGTCTGGGCCCAAAATTTCTCTCATCACTTTACCAAGAACATCATTGTCAGCTGCGGGCCATGGCTTTTTAATGGAATGAACGATGAGGGGATTTCTTTTAAGCGAAATCCGGACTATTACAACCCCTATGCAGTCTTGGTTGAAGGGATAAACTATACTTTTAAGGAGAGCTTTGATGCGATCTGGCAAGATTTTAAGGCGGAGAAGATCGATATGTGTCGACTGGCTCCAAACCAACTTCCTGAATTAGAAGATTTTCTCAACAGCGAAAAATACCAAAAACAACCACCTATCAAGGAAGTCGACTTTGTCGACTCTGCCTATTATTACATCGGCTGGAATCAGGCGAAACCCTACTTCAACAGCAAAAATATCCGCCAAGCTATGACGCTGGCTATCGACAGAAATCGGATTATCCAACAAAACCTCAATGAGATGGGCGTTGTCATCACGGGACCTTTTTTCTGCTACTCTCCCTCTTATGATCCCTCTATTGCCTCCTGGTCATTCAATCCGCAGGAGGCAAAAACGCTCCTAGATGAGGAGGGTTGGATCGATATGGATGGGGATGGAATTCGTGATAAAGTGATTGATGGGAAGCGTATTCCCTTCCGGTTCTCTCTGATTTATTTTGCGAAAAATATCTCATCCAAGGTGATCTGTGAGTATATCGCCACCACTCTTCGGGAAATTGGGATCGATTGTCAGCTTTGTGGTCTTGACTTGACTGATCTCGCTCATACTTTCGAAGATAAATCCTTCGATGCGATCTGCATGGGATGGAGTTTAGGCTCTCCCCCAGACGACCCTAGACAACTCTGGCACTCCTCTGGAGCAAAGGAGAAGGGCTCTTCTAATGCAGTGGGTTTTGTGAATCTAGAGGCTGACTCCATCATTGACTCATTGCAATATGAGTATAATGCTGAGAATAGATCTTCTCTCTATCACAAATTTCACAAAATTATCCATGAAGAGGCGCCCTATACATTTCTCTACTCCCCCAAGACCCGTCTTCTCTACCGAGACTATGTGAAAAACCTCTTTATTCCTCGTGACAGAGAGGATCTCATTCCGGAAGCCGATATTTCTCAGCCTGATGATCGGGTGGTCTGGCTAGAGCGGTAGAAAATGCACTTTTCTCTGTGGTCTTTGTGGTCTCTGTGGTAGTTTTTTGCCATGATTCACTATCTGGTGCGCCGTCTTATTCTATTGCCGATCACCCTGCTGGCGATTATCTTGGTCAACTTTGTGATTCTCAATCTGGCGCCGGGCGACCCGGTGACGCGTGTCGAAATCTCCGAAACAGGTGAAGCGAGCCGTCAGGAGAAGACGCAGGCTGCCGGGGAAAACCAATATCTTCAATTTCGCGAACACTATGGACTGACGCTCCCGCTTCTTATGAACAGTTGGCCGTCGATTCCGAGAGAGAAGGTTGCGATCGGGCTGGCAAAGCTGACGGATAGAGAGAAGATAAGCGTGAAAGAGTATCACGCTCTTTATACTTTGTGGGGAGATCGGGCCCGCTTTTTGATGAGTCACCTTCTCGATGAGGCGAAAAGAGTGGAACGGAGCATGGCGATGCGTCGATTAGCCACCAATCTCTTTATTCGAGGAGGGACGCGGCAGGGATATATGGGGCCGTCGCTCTCTGAGGGCCAAAAGCTGAAGAACCGAAAGATCGCCAGAGATAATAGCTTTCTCCATGAGCTCTATGTCTCGGAAATAGATGGTTCCGAGGAACTCAACCTGAAAGTGGGGAAGCTGGTTGGATGGTTTGAGGAAAATCCCTCGATATCTCTTTCGGGCTGGGAGAAGACAAAGATCTTCTTTTTAGAGACCCGTCTCTATCGCTATTTGAGCCGTGTCATTACTTTAGACTTTGGCACACTACGCAATGATGCCAACAAAACGGTTATCAGTGAGGTCGTCAAGCGAATCAAATACTCTCTGACGCTGGCCGTCATTCCTATGCTGCTCACTTTTGGTCTCTGCCAGCTATTTGGGATGATCATGGCAGTCAAACACAACTTATGGCCCGACATCTCTTTGAACATCGTCTTTTTGATCCTCTTCGCCATCCCGATTTTTGTCGCAGCCCCTTTTCTCATCGAAAAAGTTGCGCTGCCGCACTCTTTGCCCTTCAGTGGTTTTCACGCTCAGCATGAGATCTACACAACGCTCACCTCTCAAAAACGGCTTGCCGATATTGCACTTCATATCTTCTTACCGCTGGTCGCTATTATCTACGGCTCTTTGGCAGTTCAAGCCCGTCTTTCACGCACGGCTGTTTTGGAAGTTTTGCGCCAAGATTATGTGACGACGGCAAAAGCGAAGGGATTGCCGATGCACACGATATTAATCAAACATGTCGGCCGAAATGCTGCTATCACGATCGTCACTTCTCTGGCTGCTTCGTTTGGAGTGATTTTAGGTGGCTCACTGATTATAGAAACAATCTTTGAGATCAATGGATTTGGCCGCTTCTTCTATGACGCCATCGTAAATCGCGACTACAACGTCGTTCTCTTCTCCGCTTTCGCCGGCTCGTTTTTGACGCTGATTGGCTATCTTATCGCCGATATCTGTTACACTGCGCTTGATCCACGAGTGAGCCTGGAGTAATTCATGGATACCTATTGGACGGTTGTTTGGAAACAGTTTAAGAAGAGCAGAAGCGGATTGGCGGCTCTCTACTTCCTCGGAGTTATTTGTCTCCTTGGGCTCTATGCCCCTCTGTTGGCTTCAAGCAAGCCTTTGGTCCTGTTTCTTGACGGCAAGCTCTACTTCCCTCTCCTACGCTATCTCTTCTATCCCGGTTTTTTCACCAAACCGATCGACCTCTTCTATAATGTGATGATGCTCACCCTGCCGCTGACCATCCTAGGATGGGTGCTGATCAAAAAGCGCTGGAGACCGGTTTTTCTATCTCTGATGATTGCCACACAAATCTCGCTCTTCGCTCTCTTCTCTTTTGGAGTCGTCAAAGACCCTGCCAGCCATACTTCACTGATCAAAGCTCGGCAAAAGGCTCTGAAAAGACAGGAGTTCTATAGCCAAGATCCTCTCCTCGCCCCATTTGCTGCCTATCCTGACTGGAATTTTGAGCTGCCCTACATGACACCCTACGCGAAGGTGAACCTGCTTTTGCGCCACACACAACGGAAAGACCAGCATGACAAACTCGTGGCGGAGCGAAAGCTCTATTATGAGGCTCGAGGAAAAGAGATGCCGACGCTGTGGGCCAACGATTGGCTAAATGAGAGTCTCGAGAGGAAAAGGTTGGAAAAAACGACCCACACCCTTCAAGAAGAGTATGATGAAAAGATAACGCACCTGCCGGAAC
>JAAKFT010000115.1 GCA_011064935.1 Chlamydiota bacterium
CTGTTTCATACAGAGAGTTTCCCACCCTCCCACACAGTGTTCGCAGCAGCCACAGGCATATCCGAGCCAGGGAAGAGTGACTCGCTCACCGACTTTAACCTCAGTGACTCCGGGACCAATACTCTCGACGATCCCTACTCCTTCATGACCAGGAATAAGTGGGAGGCTAGGTTGAACGGGCCAGTCTCCATGTGCAGCATGAATGTCGGTGTGACAGACCCCAGCCGTTTCGATTTTGACGATAATTTCTCCTGGACCTGCTTCAGGCTTAGGCACATCTTCGATAACAAGTGGTTTATCAAAGGAATGGACAACGGCTGCTTTCATAATAAAACCCCCAAATAAGTGTTATCTTAATACTAAACTAGGGCGTGATTAGATTCAAAAATTTTTTTAACAGATGTAATTAGCGTTTTAGCACGCTGGTCCCAAGAATGGTTGGTTAAAAGAACCTTTCGTCCATGCTGTTTAGGTTGTACCTCTTGCCAATGACCGTAGCGATAGGTAAGGAGAGAGGGTTCATTGGGGAAGTGGTTGGAAATAAAGGAGCTCTCGCCAGTGAGCACGGAACAGCCGCAAGCCAATCCATACAAGATCCGCTCGTGAGAACCATGTTTGAAGCGAGGGGCGCTATTCAGGAGTAGCTTGGCCCTTTTCATAATCTCGACGGTCTTTTCAAAGGGAATCGCTCGGTGGACGATCGCATTGGGACAGAGTCGCTTCCAAGGCCCTGACCCCCAAACATGGACAGGGGTGTTTTGGAAAGAGCGCACTAGCTCGGCTCGATCTTTTGCCCGGACATAGAGATCAACCTCGTGGTGATATTTCGGCACCTCCTTCTCAACGCCCGCTTCTAACAGAGCTCGGAGGGTAGAGATCCCTTCTGGAGAGAGGACTCTCTCTGCTGCCTGTTCGAGCAGGGGGCGAATCTTGGGCGACCAGGAGGCCCTGATCTTCTCGTAGTCAAAGCAAGAGCCAAAAAAGACTGCCTCATAGGAACGCTCTTCACAGCCCGAGAGATCGTGATCCACGCCGTGTGGCAGAAAGAAGACTCTCGAAAAACCAAGCTCTTTGATGAAAGCGACATCCTCTTCATCCACGCAGGAGATCAGGGAGTACTCCCCTCGCAGCTGATGAAGTGAGTAGATCGCAGGGTCGAGTAGCATCGAGAGATGAGGGATCTGCCACTGATCGCCAATGGGCTGATTATCTCCGACAGTGATATCGGAAAAGGAACAGGTGAGATCGGGTGGTTCGTGCATAATCGCACGGGCCGCTTCGTGAAAGTTGCCATCCGCAATCCAGAAGAGGCGAGTTTTGACATTTTGCCGTTCTAGAGCTTCGCTGAATTTTTTCGAAAAATAGAGAGTCGAATCATATTGATTCTCGCCGACTAAGAAATCGATGTGCATGCGGGCTGTTCCATAATATTCATTAGTTCTTGAGCTCGATTCTCCCAGCTATGACGGTGCAAAACTTCAGCTTGCAGCTCATTGACCAGTTCTATTCTCTTTTGAGGAGAGTTTAGAAAGGGTGCTGCCTCATGAGCTTCAACCACCAGGCAGCCTGCGGCTAGAGCTGGTAAAAACCAGGGGCTCTCTCTCTCTGCGACCAAGATCTTGGACTGTTTGAGCACTTCCAAAGAGTCCATGTAGGAGAGGGACCAGTGGAGATGGATATGCTCACGGTTTTTGAGGCGAGAGAGCCAGTTGTTACCCACATGTTCACCAAAGAGATCCACCCTCGTCCCTCCAAAAGAATCCACCACCTGAGCGACCTTCTTAGCCCGAAGATACTCCTGCGCAAAGAAAAGAAGGTCGCTCTGGCTGACCGAAAGAGAATCATCTTGCAGCACTGCTTGGATAGGATCAGAAGATCTCACAATCGCATACATCTTCTCGAGAACTGTAGGATCAAAAAGATCCTCCCATGTCTTTTCAAGTTCTGCGCAGTCGATGAGAGGGTCAAAAAGCACCAGATCAAAGAGCCGCTCCTCGTTAGGCGCTCTGAGCAACTCCTCTGAGACTCCATCCGACAGAGAGTGAAAACCCGACAGAGGATGGTGGCAGGCAATGGACACCCCTTCCTTGTCATGCAACTGCAATCCCGATGAGAGAGAGTCGGCCCAGAAGAGATGAGGGGGGCCAAGCCCTTCAAAGAACGGTTCGAAAGAGAGGGTCCAACTCGGAGGATCCATATGGAGTTTAGGAAGGTAGTCGGCAAAATTCCCCTCGCTCAGACAGACATGGGTATAGGAGAGATCCAATTTGTCGAAGGCCTTTTCCAGCTCGCGGCTACAATAATTTTCCCGCGAAGAGGCCATAGGGTTTGCACAAAAAATATCAATCCGGTTTTTATGCGTCATGTTGACGATTATGATACCACTGACTGAAATAAATAACCCCGATAAGATCTTACTCTGCAATGGAGCCCATCTTGGAGATCTCATCATCTCGACTGCAGTTCTGCCTATCCTCAAAAAGGCCTTCCCCGACACAAAGATCGGCTTTTTAGTCGGCTCCTGGGCGCTGCCCGTCGTCCAAAACCACACGATGATCGACTGGATCCACTGTTTTGACCATCCCCATATCAATCGAAGACCTATTTCCCAGTCTGAGAAAAAGAAACAGGGCCACGAAAGCTGGATCCAAGCCATCAAAGAGGTCCGCGAAAAAGAGTACGATCTCGCGATCGACCTCTACTACTTTTACCAGGCCAACTCAGGATCACTTTTAACCGAGACAGAGATACCCATCCGTTGTTGCTACTGGGGCTCTCCCTCTCACTTCCATTTTACCCACCGCCTCTTTTGGGATTTTCTGAATCTCCACATGGTCGAAAATCATCGGATGATGATGGAAAAAATCGGGATTACAAAGTCTGCCCTCCCTTCCCTGAAGATGACGCTGGATTACAAAGATACTGTCTCCCTTTCTGTCAAACTCCCCGAGCAGCCCTACATCGTCGTCCATCCAGGAGTGGGAGATTGGCGAAGGCAGTGGAAGACCTCTTACTGGAAGAGGTTACTCCATCAACTGCAGCAGTTAGATCACCCGCTGATTTTCTTAGGGCGGGGCAAAAAAGAGCGCGTTTTTCTTGCAGAAATCACTCGCGAGCTCTCCTCACCGATAATACTATGCGATCAGTTGTCATGGAGAGAGCTCATCCCGCTGATTGAGAAGGCTCGCTGTCTTGTCGGTCTAGAGTCGATGTGCGGCCATCTGGCTGCAGCGCTAAATACCCCTGCTGTGCTCATCTATGGACGTCCAGAACCTATCCTTTATTGGCGTCCCTACAGCCCCTCATGCCATGTGATCACCACGGACTCCCCTCCCTTTCCTGATAAACCACTCTCCTACGATGAGATCAACACCATCAAACCCGAAAAGGTCTTCAAAAAAGTTCATTCCATCATCGACAAACCATTTGCTTTACCATAATTTCACACAGCTTTAGCATATTGCCTTTATCCTAAAATTTAAGAGGTAATTATGGGTTTTGAACTTACTCCTTTTGTCCCTTCCTAGTCCAACTACACTATCAAATTGGGAGAGTAGTGCCTCTCGGGCTAATAATAGTGGTCAATGCAAAGCTGTTGTCACCCACAACCCCGACGGCACTTTCATAGTTGAGACACCTTCCCAACAACCCCTGGGATATGGCGTAGGTGAACTCATAATTCGGGCAATACAACGTGTAGGCTCCAGCCTCTCAACAATTAGCGGTGGAGTCATCAATGCGATATCCCGCCTGTCGCCTAGTCCTGCCGAGCAACTAGACAGAGAAGCTATAAAATCCTTTTATTCAGGTGAATATAAAAAAGCCTTAGAACTTTATCAAAAAATGGTTAACAATCTTTGTCCACAAGACAGGGGTTCGTATGAACATGAACAATTATTATACTGTATAATTAGATGCAAAGAAAAGCTTGGATTAAACGCAGCATCAGAAGAAGAGGCTCAAGCAGAGATGTTAGACCGGCTTTACTCCTTGGATTTGGTATAACTCTCTTTTTAATTGAGAAAGATCCTTGCACTTCTCTCCAAAGGCATAGGCATAGGCATAGGTCTCTTTTCTAGCT
>JAAKFT010000116.1 GCA_011064935.1 Chlamydiota bacterium
TCTCGTTCATATTTAAAAATATGAGCTTCGAAACGATAGCCCAAATTTGCCACGTTATCCGACCCGTTTTTGTAACTTTATTTTCTTCCATTAGTATAAGACTGTAGGGTGAGAGAAAATCTTCTGTGCTACCTATGGCATCTTAAATTTAATCACCTATAGGATTTTTTTCAAAAGCCTTTCTTTATCTTCCTTTTAAATTCTCTTAACGCTATTGTAAAATTCCTTCACGCGATTTGTGTGATCGAACTAGATGAATTATACCAAATCCTGAAAGTAAATGCACAAAGTCGGGTCGGGTAATGTAGTAGATTTAGACAATCGTTTCGAAGCTCATATTTTTAAATATGAACGAGAAAGGATTGTCTAAAGATTACGTGTTATATGGCGTGAATTTGCGCATTTACTTTCAGGATTTGGTATTAAACCATAATTTTTCAACTAAGGAGTTTATCATGTTAAAGTTTCTTGCTATTTGCACACTGCTTGCTGTTTCCCCACTCTTTGCCAATCCTGAAGAAGATGGTGGTGGTATGACCAAAAAAACAACTATCCTCAGGGGGGATGACGACTTCGTAGATGGCGTTTTTTCAATCCAAGAGGAGTCCGAGGCTCCAGTCCAGCCAGCTCATTATGCCAAGCGCATCAATCCAAAACATCTGTGCTAGTACATAAGACCTCTTTCGAAACCCCATTTGGTAGCTAAAGCTGCCCCTTTTGGCATCTTTGCGACAAATTTTATCGACCATGTGTTTACACGTGTGATCAAAAATTTGCCTCAAATCTGCACAAAAATTGCTAATTTTATCAAACAAAGCAAGTTTCGAAAGAGGTCTATAGATTATCCTGATTGCTCGACTGCTTTTGCAGTCGAGCGGTCACCTTAGAACCTGTTCAAAATCTCGGCAATGTGCAACTTATTTTTTTCCGACTCCTAGAGCACGCCATCCGAGAAGCAGAAGAGGGACCGCTCCCAGGAAATAGAAATAGGCAAAACTCTGATTCCACTGAAGTGTGAGTTTCCCATCGCTCGCGAAGAGCATCAGCACGAGTCCAAAAAGAAAGAAAACGATTCCAGGTAGTAAGAGTAAAAGAGCGATCATCTCTCTTCTAGAGGCGTGAACCGCTTCTTCCTCTTCTTCATCAGTGGCACTCTCTTCAATCGCTCTGTTCCACTCATCTCTGCTCACATCGAAATTTTGAGAATTATTATACGGCGGCTTCGGTGTAGAGTCTATCTGGGGAGAGGCCTGAAACGGGCTGGCGAATGGAGGATTTTCAGGAATTTGGGTGACATCGACCCCGCAATAAGGACACTGTTCCAGATGTTGGCTGACACTTCCATCACAATTCCAACACAATATTTTTTCGTTTTTTTTGGCCATTTATACTTAAATCTGTTCATCTCAAATTTTTACACAAATCTATATGTGTCGACAAGCAAAAAATAACATCATTCGGATGGGTGCCTCGCTGAACGCTTACAAAAAAGCGGGAATCGGTTATTATTCTCAAAACTCAGGCTCATATTATGGACAAACAAATTTTCGATATAATTGTGATCGGTGGCGGGCCAGGTGGCTATGTTGCTGCAATCCGTGCCTCTCAACGAGGTCTTAAAACCGCTCTGATTGAAGTGGGAGAGATGGGGGGCACCTGCCTTAACCGAGGGTGTATACCTTCCAAAGCGCTTATTGCTAACGCCGAAGTATTAAAAAAAGTGCGTGAAGCGGAAAATTATGGAATTTCCGTTGGCGAAGTCTCTTTTGATTACGCCAACATGAAAGAGCGCAAGGACCAGGTGGTCTCAAGGATACGGCGTGGTCTTGAGGGATTAATCGCTAGCAATCAGATCTCTGTTTTTAATGGCTTTGGGAAATTTATCTCCCCCCATGAGATCAAAGTCACAGGAAAAGATGAAGCACTTCTAGAGGCCAAAAATGTGGTCATTGCCACGGGATCAGAACCTCTAGAACTCCCACAATTTCCCTTTGATTACAAGGTAGTCCATGACTCCACCTCCCTTCTCAATATCACTCATCTTCCCAAAAAACTCATCGTTGTCGGAGGAGGAGTCGTTGGATGCGAATTCGCCTCTATTCATGCTGCTTTCGACGTTGAGGTGACCATCATCGAGATGCTGCCATCGATTATTTCGATCGAAGGTCAAAATGTAGCCAACTTTTTGACCGCCTCTTTCAAAAAAAGAGGGGTCGAGGTTCTCACAAATGTCACTGTTGAAAAGATAGAAACGCAAGAAGGCGGAGCAGTGGCCTCTCTCTCTGATGGACAGAAGTTAGAGGCTGATATGGTTCTGATCTCTGTGGGAAGAAAATACAACACCGATAAGATTGGGCTCGAAAAAACAGGGGTGATTGTTGAAGAGAATGGGACTATCCCCACCAATGAATACATGCAAACCAATGTCCCCCACATCTATGCCATTGGGGATATCACCGGGAAGTGGCTTTTGGCCCATGTGGCCTCTCATCAGGGCATGATTGCTGCCAATAATGCCGCCAACCATCCCACTAAGATGAACTACAACGCTGTTCCATCGGTTATTTTCACGGATCCCGAGATCGGAACGATTGGAATGACCCTAGAAAAAGCAACTGAGGCGGGATATAATGCTGCGATTGGGAAATTCCCCTTCATGGCTCTTGGAAAATCCCAGGCTACAGCTGAAACCGAAGGATTTGCTCAGGTCGTTATCGAGAAGTCTACGGGACAAATTTTGGGAGCACAGGTCATCGGCTACGGAGCATCGACATTAATCGCGGAAATGGCTGTCGCCATCGGCAATGAACTCACTATTCACTCGATCAGCGAGACTATTCACGCCCACCCAACGATTGCAGAAGCGTGGATGGAGGCAGCTCTTCATGCCGACGAGATGTCTCTCCATCTGCCACCCAGAAAACGTCCCCGATGAAGAAAAGCAAGCTCAATGTTCTGCCCGAAAACCCTGAGCTAGATGATGGCTCGAAAGTGGTATTGTCAGGGAGATTTCCAAAGTGGCTCCACCGCAAACTACCCGCTGGATCAGAGCTCTGGAAGACGCGCGCCATCTTAAAGACCCTCCATCTTCCTACCGTCTGTGAGGAGGCCAAGTGCCCCAACCTCCTCGAGTGTTTTTCCAAAAAAACGGCCACCTTCCTCGTGATGGGCAAAGAGTGCACGCGAAACTGCCCCTTTTGCAATATTGATTTTTCGGCTACACCCAAACCGCTTGAAAAAGATGAGCCCGACCGTATTGCTCAGTCGGTACAAGCCCTGGGGCTCAAACATGTGGTGATCACCATGGTGGCTCGTGATGATCTTGACGATGGGGGAGCCCGCCACCTTGCTAACATCATCCATGAGACCCGTATCCTCAATCCCGAGACAAAGATCGAGATCCTTACCGGTGATTTTGAAGGCAAAACTTCCTCTTATGATACGGTTCTTGCGGCGAAACCGGAGATTTTCAACTACAACATCGAAACCGTGCGAAGATTGACCCCAAAAATCAGACACCGGGCTACCTATGACCGCACGCTCTCACTTCTTCGCTACATTTGTGATCATGATTCCCATCAAAAAGTCAAATCAGGGTTGATGGTAGGTCTCGGCGAAACCGCTGATGAGGTTAAAGAGACGATTTGTGATTTATACGATGCCGGATGTGATATCATCACCATCGGCCAATATCTCCAACCCAGTAGACACAAATTTCGAGTAAAAGCTTTTATTACCCCCAAACAATTTGAAGAGTACGCCAACTATGGTCGTTCCATCGGGATTAAGCAAATGTATTGCGGTCCCTTTGTGCGCTCAAGTTACAATGCGGCTGCTCTTTTGGACGAAAAAAAATGAATGAAGAGATCAACGGACACAATGGACACTCCTTCCTAGAATTAGGTCAAGAACATGAAGCAACATACGGCTTCACAGATGAGCTCGACCATGAAATCTTAATGCATCGAGAGGCCCATTTTGGTGGGGATTTTGGGGTGATGTTCGACTATTACAT
>JAAKFT010000117.1 GCA_011064935.1 Chlamydiota bacterium
CTCATAGGATCTGATCGCTTGTGTGATCTGTTTGATCGGCCGGGTAAAGTAGTGAAAAGCGAGCCAACTAAAAAAGCTGAAGAAGATCAGGATGGTGATCCCCATCGCAAGAAAGGTCAAACTGAAATCATCTGTAAGCTCTTTGATCTGGGTGTTAGGAAATGCAGAGCGTAGAATATAATTTTTGCCCTGGAAATCAAAGGAGAGGGCGATGTAGGCCATCTCTTGGCCAAAAAGAGAGGAGTAACGAACGGCGTATCCTGTTTTTTTAGCCTGAGCCTCTTCCACCTCGGGCAGATCGATTGAACTCGCGACTTTCTCTTGATGTGAGTCATATAAGATCTTACCATTCTCAGGATCAATCAATGTGACCCGAAAAAAGACGAGCGCTTCTTTTTGCTTCGCTCTCTCTAGCAGCTGCTCAAAATTTTCTGCATCCGAAATGCTCGAAATAAATCGCTGGGTCTGTTTCTTCAAATATTTCTCGTGAGCCTGTGTAATCAAACCGGCTGAAAAGGGGTAAAGCAAGAGCACGAAGAGCAACAAAATAATGAGATAGGTCAAGAAAAACTTGCGTCGAAAGGTTACCATTTAAATCCTACTACTTGATAGATCTTGACTGGATCTGTAAACCCTTTGAGAAAGATAGGTTCTAGAGATTCCACATCGAAAGATTCTCTGACATGTGACGCTTCAAGGGTTTTTTCTGAAATAATAATCTGCATGGGCTTAGCCATCTGTGAAAGCCGAGCCGCGAGGTTGACGTTGGCTCCGATGACGGTGTAATTCAGCCTATCTTCTGCCCCCATATTCCCTGCAACTACCACGCCAGTATGGATCCCAATACCCATCTCTAGCGGGGGCTCTTTTTGAGCCTCTCGCTCCTGATTCCACTTTTTCAATGTTTCGATCATCAACTTGGCAGCCGATAAGGCTCGAATCGCATGGTCGGGATGTGTGATCGGTGCCCCAAAAAGAGCCATAATCTCATCACCCACATATTTGTCGATCACCCCGCCTTCTCCTTCGAGGATGCGCGACATTTTGGTCATATAGTCATTGAGCATGGCGATGATCTGCTGCGGCGATAGATTTTCAGTCAGCTGGGTGAAGCCGCGAATATCGCTGAAGAGCATGGTCACCGTCCGATCTTCGCCTCCAAGGTGGATTTTGGTTTTCAAAATTTCATCGGCCACCTCTTTGGAAACCACCTTGTTCAGGACCCCGCGAATCTCTTCGCGTTCTTCCAGCCCTTTGACCATCCCCGCGAAAGCTCGGGTCAAAACAGCTACTTCATCTCTTCCCCTTCTAACACGTGGAAGCACAATCTCGTTGTACTTGCCCTCGGCAACTTTTGGAGCTATCTCAGCCAGCTCTGCGATCGGTTTGGTCATTCTCGTCGCTATCTTCGAGAGAATGAATAGAGCTGCTACGATAACCACCAGTCCGACAAAAAAGAGCTGAAAAGAGAGATTGGTGATCAACTCACGACTCAAATGGGTCAGCTTCTCATGATTTTCTCCAATCAAATCATGGATCTCTTTAGCACTCTGCAAGATGTCTTTTTGAATAAAATAGACCAGAAAGAGATATATCGCGACCACCATAATAACTAGCAGCGAGCCCACCGAGAAAAGAAGTTTTGTTCGTAGTTTCATTAGAAATAATTTATAGTATCGGCGCCGAAGATGCAACAGGAGTTCCGAGGAGATTTTCGTAGCCATCTGATGTAATGGCGATCATCTCCTCAAGCCGCACCCCTCCCACGTTGGGTAAATAAATGCCCGGCTCTATGGTGATCACCATCCCTTCAACCAATTCCACCTCTCCATAGGGAGTCGCGCTTTTGAGAACGGGAAGCTCATGAATCTCCAACCCTACTCCATGACCGAGACTGTGTGGAAAGTACTTTCCATATCCAGCCTCGTCGATCACCTTCCTCGCCGCTTGATCCACATCTCTGACCAAAACTCCCGGCCGACAGAGCTCTAGAGCCACCTTTTGAGCGCGATAAACCACTTCGTAGATCTCCTCGATCTTCCTGTCCACCTCTCCACAAAAAACAACCCTTGTCATGTCTGAATGGTAGTGATCCGAGACCACACCGATATCGATCAATACCGGCTCTCCCTGTTTTAGCACCCGCTTTCCTGGCTGATAGTGGGGCTGTGAGGAGTTCTCCCCAAAAGCGATGATCGCCTCAAAGGCAAGTTTCTGTCCCCCCTCTCTTCGCCAGAAAATCTCTAGCTCCAAGGCCAGCGCCTCTTCGGAGACTCCTTCTTTGATCAGCGTGAGAAGATAGTCATAGCCACGCATCGCGAGCCGCCCAGCTCGCCGCATGAGCACTAGCTCCTCGGGCTCTTTTATCTGACGTAAACCTCTGATCGGCTGGTCGAGCGACCTCAACCCCTTTCCTACTCGCTCTTTTAACTGGTTGTAGACCTTGTAGGAGGTGTTCGTTCCATCAAACCCCACTCTTTTTCCCTTAAAATCAAAAGGCTCTTGTCCATACCGTTCGATAAGTTTGACCGCAACCGTTGCCCGCTTTTGACACATCTCAAAGTATCGCGCATCGACAAAAAGGGTCGCGCTCTCTGGTTCGATAATCAAACGACCAATCGAGAGGTATACCCCTGTCAAATAGAACAAATCCACCAGATGGTCGACGATTAAAAGGTCTAACTTCTCTCGTTTTAGAAAATCCTGAACTCGCTTAATTCTATGATTCACGAAAAATAGTCTTTTTTAATGGTCTCTTCGTCCAAACAGATATAGGTTGGCCTGCCTCGAGGACACTCATGGGGAATCTCACATTTCAAAAGCTCCTCTACAAGCTTCTCTCCCTCTTCAATAGAGAGCTTTTTCCTTTTGATCAAGCGGCAAAGCGAAAATGCGAGCTCTTTTTTTGCCGGTGACTTGACTCCGCCGAGATCCTCAATCAACCGCTCTAAAAGCAAGTGAATCTCTTCGTTTTCGAAAGGCTGAGGAATCGAATCAACCACAAAGGCATTTTTTCCAAAAGAACGAATCCCTATCCCCACCTCATTGAGAAGATCACTGTGTGCTTGGATAAATCGCGCTTCATTGGGTGCAAATTCAACCGAAAGTGGAAAGAGAAGCGCTTGCTGAGCCATTTTCGTTTCGCTCTTAGTCATCTTCTCAAAATAGATCCGCATTCGCGCAGCTCTCTCATCCACAAGAAGCAGCTCGCCCGGTCGACGCTCAGCAAGAAAATAACCCCCGACAAACCCAACACCCCGAATCTTCTTCTCCACAAGTGGGAGAAGAAGGTCGGCTTGAGCTTGAGCGTGATAAACAGGAGCCTCCTCAGCAAGCATCAGCGGTTTGGCTTCAGGCAGGACAAAGCGCGGCGGCATAACCACCTCTGGCCTTTTCCCAAGCGCCCTCTCCACCGCTTCCATCAAAAACTCTCCGACCAGACGCTCTTCACGCAAGCGCACTTCCCTTTTCTGAGGATGAACATTGACATCCACCCACTCCGGTGGAAGAGCGAGATGGCAAACAAAGAGAGGATAGCGATGGACAGGAAGACGCGTGCCATAAGCTTCGACAAACCGATAGGAAATAAAAGGCGAAAAGACTGCACGACGGTTGAGAAAGAGATGATTTCCCAGGCGATTGGGACGGTGGAGAGAAGGAGCGCTGATAAACCCCGCGATTTTACAGCGATCCTTTTCAAAATCGATCGGCAGCAGGTTGTCGCTTAGTTCCTGACCTAAAAGCGTCGCTATTCTTGTGAGCAGCGGTTCATCCCTTCCTAGAGAAAACTCCTGCTTCTCTCCATTGATCCAAGTAAACTTCACCGCCGGAAAACAGAGCGCTGCCTTAGTCAATATCTTGTGTATCTCTGCAACATCGGCTTCCACCCGTTTTTGGAATCGCTTGCGGACCGGGACAGTAAAAAAGAGCGAGCGCTCTGCTACGGTGGTTC
>JAAKFT010000118.1 GCA_011064935.1 Chlamydiota bacterium
TCCTGAATATTCATGCTCTCAGATAATGAAAAAATTAGCCTTTATTGGTAAGAGAAATTTTGCTCAGCCACCTTGCCATGACTTTTTAAGGACTTACCATCGGTGTGGCTCTCTGGCATTTGGCCGGCCGCTGCAAAAAAGACTAATCTAGACTCTAGATTCTCAAAAAAAGCCCGTCGCGTTTTGTCGTACGGGCTTTTTTTCGTATGCGTTCCATTTTTTCAACTTGAATCGACTATAGGTGCAAGGTATTATTCTCGACTCAAATGTCCCTTCTCTGTTTTATTGAGGAAATGGAGGAAAAACTATGGAATTGTCTATATTCTTAGCCAAAGTGGTAGGGATTTGGAGTCTGGTCTCTGGAATCTCTTTGATCAAAAACACAAAATATATCCGGAATTTTGTGCGCAAAATCGTAAACGAGCAGCTTTCCCTTTGGATTGGAGGCCTTCTTGCTCTAATCATTGGGGCCCTGCTAGTGGTGAGTCACAATATCTGGGTCGGCTGGCCGATGATCATCACTATCATTGGATGGCTCTCCTTAATTAAAGGGATTTTTTATATGGTCTTCCCCGAGAAGATCAAAGACTTGATCAAGTGGTATCTCAAGGTCATCAACTTTTCCATGTTTGGAGTGATCTATCTGGTTCTGGGAGCTTTTCTCTGCTGGAAGGGCTTTTTCCTGCAATAAAATCACTCTAGTGGTGGCTCTCCTTCAGTTTATCGAATATACCTCCCAGGCTCTAATGCCTCTGGTTTGTTTTAGGCTATCCTGCTAAAATGCTCATATGTCTCTGCTTCTGAACTGTCAATCTCTGGAAAAATCTTTTGGATCTAGGCGGATTTTTGCGGATCTCTCTCTCGGTATTTTTTCTGGAGATAGAATCGGTCTTATCGGTCCAAATGGCGCTGGAAAATCCACACTGCTTAAAATTCTTGTAGGACAGGAGCTTCCTGATGCAGGGATTGTATCCCCTAAAAAGCATCTTCGTATCGGTTATGTTCCCCAGTCTAGTGAGTTCCGCGATATCTCCCCTCATGAGGTCCTATTGGAGAGGCTGCAAGAAGAGAGCTTGATGCCAGACTACGAAAAGGAGCGACTGGCGCAAACGTGGCTGAGCAAGATGGGATTTCGCGAATCAGACAACTCAGCTCAGCTTCTTTCTGGGGGATGGAAAAAAAGGCTCGCGATTGCCCTAGAACTATTAACCCCGCCCGATCTACTTCTGCTCGACGAGCCGACCAACCACCTTGACCTCGAGGGCGTCTTGTGGTTTGAAAAATTTCTACTACGAGAAGTTTCCACCTTCATAATTGTTAGCCATGATCGTTACATTTTACAAAACCTGACAAATCGAACCGTCGAGATCAATTCTCTCTATCCCGAAGGGCTCTTTTCTGTTGAGGGCTCCCATGCAAATTTTCTCGAAAAAAAACAGCTCTTCATGGAAGGACAAAGAGTGCAGGAGCGCTCTTTTGCAACCAAAGCTAGGCGAGAAACCCACTGGCTACGTCAAACTGCTAAAGCTCGAACGACCAAATCACAATCGCGTATAGACAAAGCCCAGGAAATTTTACAAGAACATGCTGAACTTCGTAAACGTAATACGCAAAAGAAGGCTGACATACAGTTTGAGACTTCTCGAAGACAGACACGCAAACTTCTCGTCGCAAATAACGTAGGATTAGAGCTTGGAAACCGTCCACTTTTCCAACATCTAGACATCACCCTCTCTCCCGGCACCCGTTTGGGCCTCATGGGAGTAAATGGGTCGGGAAAAACTTCCTTTCTGCGGCTCTTGACAGGCGAGCTATCTCCGACCCACGGAACAATCAAACCCGCTGATGATCTAAAAATTGTCTATTTTGACCAACACCGCGCCAAACTCTCGCTTGACCTCACCCTGCGCGAAGCGCTGGCCCCTACTGGAGACTATGTATTTTTTCGAAAGAAACCAATCCACATCATTGGCTGGTGCAAACGCTTTCTTTTCTCCCCGGATATGCTCGACATGCCTCTTAAAAAACTCTCAGGAGGCGAGCGCGCCCGTATTGCAATCGCCCATCTCATGTTGCAGCCAGCAGATCTTCTCCTACTCGATGAGCCCACCAACGATCTAGATATCCCCACCTTAGAAACCTTGGAAGAGAGCCTCATAGACTTTCCAGGTGCTGTAGTCTTGATCACACACGACCGCTATATGCTCGACCGTTTGTGCAACATCTTTCTGGCTTTAGGGAACCCTGAGGAAACGCAGCTTTATGCCGACTATGCTCAGTGGGAGTCTGCACAGAGGCGAAAACCAGCCCCTCAAAAACCCAAGGGAGCAAAAAAAGTTCCTACTTCCAGAAAAAAAGACCTCTCTTTCAAAGAAAGGCGGGAATGTGAGCAGATAGAGAAAGCGATGGGTAATGAAGAGAAAAAGCTTCAAGAGCTAAACAGTGTAGTTACAGCAGCCTCGACAGTGGAGAACCCTCAAAAACTCCAGAAGGTCTGCAAACAAATCGCTGAGACCCAAAGTCACATTGATAGTTTGTACCACCGTTGGGCAGAGCTCCACAAACTTTGACGATAATGAATGAGAAATGAATGATTTTATAGCTGATTAAATCTAAGATGATAAAATCGATCCGAAGTTCAGGTTTTTAGTCACTTTTCCTGTAGCTCGCGTTCTATTTCTTCAATGCTTGGTAATGAGCTCTTTAGGTTATCAGGAAGCGATTCCAGAATTTCAGTTTCATATTCAGAAATCCCAATGGGCTTATTGATATCTCGCAGGGCATATTCTGCAACGACCTTATTTTTTCCCTTGCAGAGAAGCAGACCTATCGATGGTTTGTCATCCGGCTGTTTCACCAGATCGTCAATGGCTGATAAATAGAAATTCATCTTTCCTGCAAACTCTGGCTTAAAATCTGTCGCTTTCAATTCAACAACCACAAAACATCGTAGTTTAAAATGATAGAACAACAAATCGACGTAAAAATCTTGCTCACCTACTTCGAGATGGACTTGTCTACCTACAAAAGAAAAGCCTGCACCAAGTTCAAGCAAAAACTTTTGGATATGGTCCAGCAGACCTAGCTCAAGTTCTTGCTCATCATGTTTATTTCGAAGAGTCAAAAAATCAAAGCAATACGGGTCTTTCAGAATCTGATTGGCTAAATCAGACTGATGAGCAGGCAAAGTCTTAGTAAAATTAGTGACCGCCTTTCCCTGTCTCTTATAAAGGTTGGATGATATCCAGGTATCTAAAACACTTCGACTCCAACCATTCTCAATGGTTTTCTTAACATACCACAGTCTCTCCTCCAAAGAGCTTAGCTTTTGGATTATCAAAATGTTATGACCCCATGGAATTTGGCCAACAGCCTGTTGGCCTTTTTGAAAATCAGGATATTCTCTTGCAAATTGAACCATGTATTTTAAGTTTGTTCTTGAAAACCCTTTCATATTAGGAAATGAAGATTTTAGATCCTGGCCAAGCTTTTCTAAGGTTTTAGCCCCCCATCCTTCTTTCAGTTGTTTTTTTGAAATAGCAGATCCAATTTCCCAATAGAGCGTTATCAACTCACGATTTACTGCTACAGCAGCCTTAACCTGGGATGATAGGATTCGTTCCTTAATCTCCTTAAGAAAGACCTTATATTCTTTTGGCGGAGCAGTTTGAACCTGCTCGATTACTCCTTGAGTCATATTCAATTACCATTCTTGATTAAGAAAAATTGACTTGAAAAGAAAAAATATAAGGTAACAAATCTTTTGGAACAACTTCTAATACTAATGGAAGAAAATAAAGTTACAAAATCGGGTCGGATAGCATGACAGATTTGGGGTAAGTCCTTAAAAAGTCATGGCAAAGCTCGTTCCATCCCTTTTCAATCTCATGCAAGTGCTGCTTGATAACGATCTCGCACAAGCTGCGCCAAATC
>JAAKFT010000119.1 GCA_011064935.1 Chlamydiota bacterium
AGCTTGAGGAGATCGAAAAATCGAAGCGCAGCACTTTGGACAGTTTGAGGAAAAAATCCAGGGAAGACAGACGAGCGGCCAAGCAGATGTTAGGCAAGCTGGACATCCTTTCTCAGCAGTTGGTTCATATTCCCGATGGCATCAGGAGGCAAGCTCAGAAGCTTCAAGGAGTGAAGGAGATGAAGGCAGCCGTACAAGCTATGAGAGACGGAGCTAAGCTTGCAGGCGCGCAAAGAGAGCAGTTAGGAAAAAAAGTCGGTGAGTTGCGTGGGCTTTTTCAAGAAGAGAAGAGGCAGCTCAGTGAGCTAGGTCAGGCAAGCGGCGAAGAGATGAAAGTACTAAAAGCCAACAGGCAGCTGCTGAAAAAGCTGGAATCGGAACAGAAAGAATTCGATTTGGATGCACTGCTCGGCGCTCTCAGCAAGTATGAAGAGATTGCAGATCAGAGAAAAGCAGCTGTTGAACAATTGACAACGACCCTGGAATTTTCCAAGCAGAAAAATGAGCGGTACCAAAGCCTGCTGGGACAGGTGGATCAGTTGCTAGAATTGGGTGAACAACGATTGGAGATACAACAAAGAGTCGGTCGATTAAAAGGGCTGGTCTCTTCGAAAAAGTGGACGCGAGCGACTGCTAAATCTGCTTTGGAAGAAATCCAAGCTGTGGAAGGGCTTTTGTCTACAAAAAAAGAAGAAGCAAAAAAAGAAGAAGCTGAACAATAATTGACTTATGTCGATTTGGGCGATTGGTGATCTCCACCTCTCCTTTGGAGTGGCGGGCAAAAATATGGATGTGTTTGGTCCTGAATGGGCCTCTCATGCTGATAAGATCCGCACTCATTGGATCGAAAAGATTGCCGAGGATGATCTGGTCTTAGTCCCAGGAGATATCTCCTGGGGTTCAACAACGGAGGAGGCCGCTCCCGACTTGGAGTGGCTAGGCGCTCTGCCTGGCACCAAGGTGATGATCAAGGGTAACCACGACTACTGGTGGCACTCGATCTCCAAGGTGCAGAAGATTCTGCCTCCGTCTTGTCATGTGATTCAAAACAACGCTTTTGACTGGAATGGTTTCTCCATCGGTGGAGCCCGTTTCTGGGACAGCGACGAGTATAGTTTCAACGAGCAGATCGCCTTTTTTGAGCGTGAAATTGTCTCTGCCAAACCTCACCATGAAGAGGCAGAGGTCAACCAGAAGATCTTTGCGCGCGAACTGCTGCGCCTGGAGTCCAGTCTAAAAGCTCTCAATCCAAAAGCTAAAAAGCGGATCGCGATGACTCACTACCCGCCGATTGGCCCGGATTTGAAACCTTCTAAAGCGGCTGATCTTCTGGAGAAATACGGAGTGGAAATCTGTGTCTACGGTCATCTGCATAGTCTCAAGCCAGATGTGAAACTCTCAGGAGAGGCCAGAGGTGTCTCTTACCATCTCACGGCGTGTGACTATCTGGATTTTTCGCCTTTAAAAATCTTTTGAAGGGCCATTAGATCGGGGTCTTCTGGTGAGAGCGGTCTGTCTAGCTCTTGCGACTGGCGCTGTTGTAGGAAAGCTTTCATTTTCTGGATCAGACCTTCGTGGTTGAGGTAGGTATAGTGAGCATGACAGATGGAGACCATTTCGAGGAAGTTTTCCTCGGTATCTAGGTTGGGAAGGGTTTTGTGGGCGATGGTGACAAAGAGGTTATGGGTACCGTTGTCGGCAAGGAAGGCGAGAATCTCGAGGTTGAGATCGAGGTTCTGTTTCCGGGTTCCTGTCACGATGGTTTCGAGCTTGCTATAACCCTCTTCGGGGTCTTGGCCCATCTCTGTGAGGGCGATGAGGTAGTCAAACCAACAGGGTTCGCTGACATAGCGATAAAACCCATCCAGAAGGTCGCGAGCATATGCTTCGTCACCCTCTTCTATCTGATCAAAGATGTAGTCGTAGAGAAAGTTCTCGAGGTTGTTGGCGCAAAAGGTCTGAATCTGCTCGAAAGCTTTGGGGGGCTTGGTTCCTGCGTCCGCATTGTCATCGAGAATAAGCTGCAAGTAAGCAATCGCATCTTGCATGTCGGTTGGAGAGTCGCTCTGGCTAGCATCGTAGAGGATAATTTGGTGATCCAATTCATCGCAGAATAGAGAGAGGGACTGTTTTTCCGGAAAAAGTCGTCTCCATAGTTCAAAGATGACCAAAAAGAGACGATCACTCTCCAGTGGGGAGAGTTCCTGAGCGAGCTGTTCAGCAAACTCTTCGGGAGTCTCAAACTCTTTCGCATAAAGTTCAAAATCACCAAGATCAAATGTAAGATTGAGAGAGTGAAGCTCACTCAGCAAATGTTCGATGGAGTATTCGCGATAGTTTTCTGTCTGCCAGGGCTCCAGCTGTGATGTGTCGAGTTCTTCGTCTGTTTGCAAACAGGTAATTTGGATCTGAATCAGATTGTAAAGGGCTTTTCGCTGCAAAAACATATACAAATAATTAAACGATATCTTATTTTCTGCGCCACCTTTTTAACAACAAGGCATTGGCAATAACTGTGATTGAACTTGCTGCCATGGCCGCTCCGGCAATCATGGGATTTAATAGCCCAAAGGCCGCCACAGGGATGCCGACGATGTTGTAGATAAAGGCAAAAAAGAGGTTCTGGCGTACCTTTCGAAAGGTTGCTTTGGAAAGATAAATCGCATCGGCTACGGATCTGAGATCATTTGTCATCAGCGTAATATCTGACGCCTCAATGGCGATATCGGAGCCCGTTCGCATGGCAAAACCGACATCTGCAGAAGCAAGGGCTGGAGCGTCGTTGATCCCATCCCCAACCATTCCGACCCGTTTTTTGCCCTCTTTGAGTTTTTCTACAACCTCAGCTTTATCTGAGGGAAGGATCTCTGCTCGAAAACTATCTATCTTTGCCTCTCTGGCAATAGCCTGAGCTGTCTCTTGATTATCCCCGGTGAGCATCACGGTTTCAATGCCAAGTGCTTTGATGCGTCTCACACCCTCTTGTGAGTTGGTTCGTATCTTATCCGCCACAGCGAGGTAACCGAGAATCTTTTCATCGTCACTCAAAATAACCACAGTCTTTTTCGCCTCTTCCAACGGCTTGACAACCGTTTTGTCGATGGGAAGCCCTCGCCCTTGGGTCCACTGGATCGATCCGAGGTAGTGTTTTTTACCCTCAACCATGCCGACGACCCCTTTTCCGGAGATCGCTTTGAAATCGGTAACGACCTCTTTTTGCCCAGAAAAACCTTGGACGATCGCTTGGGCAATGGGGTGTTCAGAGTTTTCTTCTAAGGAAGCGGCTATTTTTAGACAGGTTTCGGGTAGGGCATCCGTGACGACCGGTTTTCCCTCCGTGAGAGTCCCGGTTTTATCGATAGCAATGATATCCAGCTTCTCTGCCAGTTGGATCGCCTCAGCATTTTTCACCAAGATCCCATTTTTGGCTCCGAGTCCGGTGGAGACCATAATCACCGTGGGCGTTGCCATACCCAACGCGCAGGGACAGGCGATCACAAGCACCGCAACGCTGTTAATCAGGGCTGAGGTGAAATCGTGGGAGAAACCCCACCACGCAAAGAAAGTGACCAGCGCGATAAAGACGACGGTAGGCACAAAGATTGCTGAGATCTGATCGGCCAGCTTCTGAATCGGTGCCCTGGAACTCTGGGCCTCTTCAACAAGCCGTATAATCGCGGCCAAGGCGGTATCATGGCCAATCGCTATGGCCCGGCCTACAATGGCTCCCTCCTGGTTCTGTGTGGCGCCATAGATCTTCATGCCAGCCTCTTTGCGGATAGCCTTGCTCTCTCCCGTCAACATCGCCTCGTCTACATGGGAGCTCCCTTCGACTACCTCTCCATCGATCGGCACCTTTTCGCC
>JAAKFT010000012.1 GCA_011064935.1 Chlamydiota bacterium
CCTCTCTTAGAATATTCTGACCCCCTCCCCTTTCGCGAACCGGTCAACATAAACCGAAGGGAAAAAGAGGATCTCAAGGGGTTTCTAGAAAGCTCTATCGCTTACGAAACCTCTCTTTTTGACCATCTCTGCTCTCAAGCTCGAGGGACTTTCAAGAGCGATAGAGAGCTACAAGGCGCAGAAGCTATTATTGGAAACCTCGACGGCGATGGTTTTCTCACTACCCCCCTTCAAGAGATCGCCCTCCTCAACGATTTTTCTCTCCAAGAGCTTGAAACTCTCTTAGCAGAGATTCAAACTTTTGATCCCTCAGGAGTTGGTGGCCGAAATCTTCGCGAGTCGTTGCTAATACAGCTGCGCGGCCTAGACAAAAACCAATCGCTGGCCTATCGCATCATCGACCACCACTTTGACCATCTCACCCACAATCGCATCCCCTCTATCACCAAAGCGCTAGGCTGCTCCGCAGAAGAGGTCTGCAAAACCATTGAGAAAGAAATCTCCCTCCTCGACCTCCATCCCGGCACCAATCTCTCTCGTGGCCACTATCCCTTGAACCCAAACTACATTACCATCGACGTCACCATCTTGTTTAACGAGAATGAACCGACTATCGTCGTCAACAACGACACAATCCCTCCTCTTCGACTCAATCAAAACTATCTCACGATGCTCGAAGACAAGAGCCTGGCCAAAGAGACACGAGAGTATATCGAAGAGAGAATCGCCTCTGGAAAGTGGCTCTTGCGCAATATTTCCGAAAGACACCGAACCATCTACCGTATCGCCGAACAGATCCTCGAAAAGCAGAGAGAGTATCTCTCTGATCCTAAGGGCAATCTGGTTCCTTTTACCATGAAATCAGTAGCCGAAACGCTAGAACTACACGAATCGACGATTGTAAGAGCCGTTGCCAACAAATATCTGAGCTGTCCCCGTGGGATCTTCCCATTGCGCTCCTTCTTCACCCACGGTTATACCACTGATGAGGGCAAAAAGATCTCCTCTCGATCGGTCAAAGAGCTTCTCAAAGAGATGATCGCCGACGAAGATCGTAGCTCTCCCCTCTCCGATGAGACCATCTCAACAAAGATCAAGGCGTGCGGCATACCTTGTGCCCGTCGCACCATCGCCAAATACCGCTATGAATTAGGCATTGGCAACACCGTCCAAAGAAAGAGCTTCTTCTAAAGTTATAGAGGGAATCTGCCGATATCTCCTGAAAGGAGATATCTAGATGAATAATTATTCCCCTGGGGGCTACAGCTGGCTCTGTATTGCCTCCGAGCCAAAAAGGAGAAGAAGCTCTCTATCCAAAACACAAAAACGTGCTCTCGAACGAACCAGTAAAAAAATGGACGCCGCTCTTTCTGCGCTAGAAACTAAAATAGAACGCTACCACACCCTATGCGAAAAGTACGAAGACGTTGCCCGTGGCAAAAGAGGCGAAACCATATTAAAGCAACTCGATCAACTTCAAGAGGATGGAGCCGTTCTCACCAAGAGACTGCTGGAGCTTCTCGATGAAGCCTCCAATCATTTCTACGAAAAGTAGGTGCTGGCGATCTGCTTCCAGCGGAGTGATTTGCATTCGGAAGCGTAGGCAATTATCTGCTCGGGAGTTGCTCGCGAAAAGCGGCTGATCTCCTTGTCGGTCAGCCTGAGAACTAGCCCTAGCGCCTTATCTCCAACCACTTCTTTTAGACGAAAGAGCGTGCGCGAGAAAATCTTCTGATATTTTAGCAGCCGATAGAGAAAAAAAGTCATGATCCCAAAAGTAAATGGCAAACCCCACGGAATATAAAAAAACGGAAGAGAGAGCAGAAAGAGAAGACTCTCCTTCGAAGAGCGAAAGAGAGGACCCCAGAAACGGCGGAATTTGGACTTAGAGGTTTGGTAGGCCAAGATTTCTTCGAAAATCGGCTCATCAAAAGCACGTCTTGCTCCATGCACAAACTCATGAGAGAGAATCTCTTCGCGAGAATAGAGGCCCAAATAGCGCTCTTTTTGGCGAAAAGCTTTGCGAATCTGAAGCGTGAATCGCTCTTCTTCGATTGTGACAGCTCCTCCTACCCAAGGGAGAAGGCCCCGATTAGAATATTGGACGGAAATCCAATCCGGTGAGATGCCGAAGAGTTTTTCGGTATGGCCGAAAGCAGGGCGAGGGGAAGAGGAAGCAGCGCTGCAGCGCTTGACAAAAGCCTCTTCACTCTCCCCCGGACCCACCAGCAACCCTCGGCTGTTTGAGGAAATAAGCAGCTCTTTTGAAATCATCTCTTGATTTTTTAATTGTTGATCACGAAGTATATATGAAAATTAATTGTGATTCAAATGGATCAGCTGCTTAAAAGTGACAAAGAAGATCTTGAGTTGGCGGAAAGATATGGGGTCTCGGTCATTTCCTATCAAGACCCTCGCTACCCAAAAAAACTTTTGACTCTGCGAAACTTTCCACCCCTTCTCTATGTAAAAGGGGAAATCTCCCCAGAGGATGAGGTCGCTATCGGGGTCATCGGCACGAGAAACGCGACCCTCTATGGGAAAGAGATGGCCGAAAGGGTAGGTGGAGAGCTTGCTGAAAGAGGGATTTGCGTTGTGAGCGGGTTGGCACGCGGGATTGACACCGCGGCCCATCGAGGAGCGTTGAGAACGGGACGGACCATCGCTGTGATAGGTTCTGGGCTAGCCAACATATATCCAAGAGAAAATCAGGGTCTTGCAGAAGAGATTGGAGCCAACGGAGCGGTGATCAGCGAATTCCCGATGGCAATGCCGCCACTGAGACAGAATTTCCCCCGGCGAAATCGATTGATTAGCGGACTGGCGATGGGGCTCTGTTTGGTAGAATCTCCTCTCAAAGGAGGGGGGATGATCACGATGGAAATGGGGAAGAGGCAAGGGAAAAAGCTCTTTGCCTTTCCCGGACGTGTAGATTGGCCTACTTTTGAGGGAAATCACCGGCTGATCAAGGAAGAAAAGGCGAAACTTGTTGAAAATGGCAAAGAGATTGCCGCTGCTTTTTCGTTGGACCAAAATATTTTTCGCCCCTCATTCAAGGTCTTTTTGACAGAGGAAGAAAAAAAATTTCTGGCCCTTCTTCCCCCTGAAGAGAAGTCTATTGAGGAACTTGCACTCTTGACACAATTACCCGCTATGAAATTGAATGTTCTCCTAACCCGGATGGTCTTAAAAAAAACGATGAAAGAATTCCCCGGAAAAATCTATAAGAAAAATCTTATATGAAATCACTTATCATTGTCGAATCTCCAGCGAAGATTAAAACGCTGAAAAAATTTCTTGGAAAAGATTTTATCTTTGCCTCCTCGGTCGGTCATATCCGCGACCTTCCAGAAAAGGGATTTGGTATCGATATCGAAAATGATTTCGAGCCCGAGTACCAAGTGCTTGCCGATAAAAAGAAGGTGGTCGCAGATCTTAAAAAAGCAGCCAAAGAGTGCGACATAGTCTATCTCTCCCCTGATCCCGACCGCGAAGGAGAGGCTATTGCTTGGCATATCGCCTCTATTTTACCGGCAAAAACCAAGATCAAACGGGCTGCCTTTTACGCGATCACCAAAGAAGCCGTTCAAGAAGCGATCGCTAACCCGAAAGATATAAATATCGCTCTAGTCAACGCCCAACAAGCTCGCCGCCTGCTCGATCGTATCGTCGGATACAAAATCTCACCTATCCTAGCCAGAAAATTGCAGCGTCGTTCAGGGGTCTCAGCTGGTCGCGTCCAGTCGGTCGCCCTTAAATTAGTGGTCGATCGAGAAAAAGAGATCGAAGCCTTTAAGCCTGTAGAATATTGGAATATTGGAGCTCTCTTACGTAACGGCACCCCCACCAAACAATTCTCCGCGCGACTCTACTCTGTTGATGGGAAAAGATGGGACAAAGAGGCTGCCACGAACAGCAAAAAGCTGATGACGGTTGGCAGCAAAGCCGACGCCGACAAGGTCGTTGAAAGACTGAACAAAGCAAAATACCACGTTGAGAATATCGAAAAAAAAGAGAAAAAGCGCCATCCCGAGCCTCCTTTTATCACCTCCACCCTTCAGCAAGAGGCCAGCCGTCACTTTCGCTTCTCCTCCTCCAAGACAATGAGCGTGGCACAGACGCTCTACGAAGGGATAGACCTCGATAGCGAAGGAGCCGAAGGGCTCATTACCTACATGCGTACCGATTCGTTCCGTGTCGAGGCAGGGGCCATCAATGACGCTCGTCAATTTGTCTCTCAAAACTACGGTGATAAATTTCTACCCGAGTCGCCGTGCTACTACAAAAGTAAAAAGAGCGCCCAGGATGCTCACGAAGCCATTCACCCCACCAAAATTTCCCATCCCCCTGAACAGGTAAAGGGCTATCTCACACACGATCAGTTTCTTCTCTACACTCTCATCTGGGAAAGATTTATAGCCTCGCAAATGAACCCCGCTATCTATGACACCGTTTCCTGTGACGTGGAAACCAATCAGGACATCGCCCTTCGCGCTACCGGCTCGACGATTAAATTCCGCGGATTTCTCTCCGTTTACGAAGAAAAAAAAGACGAAGAAGAAGAGAAAGCCGTTCCCCTGCTCCCCCCACTGAAAAAAGGCCAGTCTCTCAACCTCATCGAGGTAACCTCCGAGCAAGCCTTTACAAAACCGCCCCCTCGCTTCTCAGAAGCTCTGCTAGTTAAAGAGCTTGAAAAATCTGGAATCGGTCGACCGTCGACCTATGCCTCGATCATGAATAAGATCCAGAGACGAGAGTATACCATCAAAGAGAACAGGCGCCTTAAACCCACAGAACTCGGAACCGTGATCGCCCAATTTTTGGAAGACAATTTCAAGCAGATCATGAACATCAGTTTCACTGCTTCTATGGAAGATGCCCTCGAACTCGTGGCCGCCGACAAAAAAGAGTGGAAAGCGGTTATTCGTGAGTTCTGGAAAGACTTTATTCCAACGGTAGAAATCGCTGCCAAAGAAGCCTTTATTCCCAAAATTCTCACCGACATCGACTGTCCCAAATGCGGCGCCAAGTTGCATAAAGTCTGGTCTAAAAGCCAATACTTCTTCGGCTGTTCTGCCTATCCAGAATGCGACTATACCGCTTCCATCGAGGAATTTACTTTCAAAAAGGAGGATTACTCCTCCAAGTTTAATTGGGAACAGGCCTGCCCTCAATGTGGCAACCCAATGAAGGTCAAACACGGTCGTTTTGGCCCCTTTTTGGGATGTACGACCTATCCCAAATGCAAGGGGATCGTCAACATCCCCAAAGAGGGCGAGGCGATCATCGATCCTACGACGCTGCCTCACTGTCCAGCCATCGGCTGCGATGGCCGCTTAGCTGCCAGAAAGTCCCGCTACGGCAAAACCTTCTTCTCCTGCACCACCTTCCCTGACTGCGATGTCATCGTCAACGATCTCGCGCAGATCGAGAAAAAATACCCCGATCACCCCAAAACCGCCTATGTCAAAAAGAAGAAAACGGGGGGCGGTCGTGGCGCAAGAGGAAAGTTTCCCCTCTCTCCAGAGCTCCAGGCCATTGTCGATGCCAAGGAGATGAGCCGAGGGGACGTGATGAAGAAAGTCTGGGAATATATCAAGGCTCACGATCTTCAAGATCCCAATGACAAGCGGCAGATCGTCCCTGACGAGAAGATGGCCGCCCTCTTCGGGAACAAAGAATCCCTCAACATGTTCAAGCTTTCCGGCATCATCGGCAAACACCTCAAGCGATAGGCGCTATCTCTTCTGGGTTTCTTTCTCTGCTTTGCGCTGCTTGAGGCGAGCAGTAAAATTTTTAGTTGTTGCCAATAATCTCCATTCTTTTTAGCCTTTTTATTTTGTTCAATATATTGTACAATGAAATGTGGTATAGGATTTTTCGCACAAAGGAATTTAAGGAGTGGTTCCTCACGGAGAGTGAGAAATCTCAATTTCAAATCCTAAAACGACTCTCTTTGATTGAAACCGTTGGACATTTCGGAACCAAGAGAAAAGTAACGGATTTCGTCTGGGAATTAAAGTGGAAAAACGGACGGCGCGTTTACTATGCTTATATAGAAAAAGCTGATCTTCTGTTGTTGCTTGGAGGCAATAAAAATGGGCAAAATCAAGACATCAGGCAAGCAAAAAAAATCCTCGAAAAGTATCGAGACAGTGCGTCTTAAAAAGAGAGCAAAAGTAGAGGAATTTAGTCCTACTGTAGAACTAGCTGATGAAAATTTCATCGGTCGCGTTATCTTGGAGTGCTTGAAAAACAATGATCCTGAAGGAGTGATTGAAGTGATCGAGGCACACCTTGAAGCGATTAATAAGCTTCGGTTTTCTCGAGAGGCCGGAATTCCTCGTTCTACTCTCTATTATTTGTCCAAACGAAAAAACCCCACACTGCGCACTCTAGCAAGAACGGTACACGAAATCACCGCCATTTGTTACGCATAATTCCTATCTCTTCTGAGTTTCTTTCTCTGCATTGCGCTGTTCTTGACCTATGCGGCCAAGTTCGTAGCCATCGTAATCTAAAAATTTGAAGAAGGGCTCAAATTGGGGAAAATGGGCGATGACCTGACGGGCCATCTCTTGGACAACTATAACCTGAACTTCGGGTCGATAGAAAAGCTCCCTCGTATTTGATGGTGAACCTGGGTAAGCTCAAAAAAGTGCTGAAGTCGGGAAAATATGAGATTCTCTCGCAGAAGCGATTCACGGGAATCCACGACTCTTGTCTGTTTAAATTTTCTGCACCTGAATAGTTACAAAAAAGATTTGATAATCGGTGGGAGCTCTTGCGTCTGGAAAATTTATTTTTGAACGTCAGATAGCCCCAAGGACAATAATCAGCGCAAACGCCACTTGTAGTGTCTTCAATTGAAACCACTATATACCAATTAATGCTTTTTTATTCAGGAATTGGTATTAGACCCAGAGAAACTCCTTCCGAATGTTCAAAAAAGGAAAAGGCGAATGTAAATTGGTTTAAAACTTCTTCTTATGTTAGAATACTTCTTTAAAGGTTAAGGTATCATTTATGGCGGCGCTCCCTTCCATCCGATCAAATAATATTTATTTTCATCCAACTCCCGCCAAAGCCACCGATCGGCTGCTTCTTATTACGATGGTTGCGGCTACGATCATTTTTACGATATTAGGCATCACAGTTATTGGAGGTTGGGTATCTGCGGGTATCGCGCCTACTGCCATATTTCCAACCATATTTTTTAGGTATGTGTTAGGGGGCATTCTCGCTGGATTGGGTCCACCAATAGTTGCGGCCTGCCTCTTTATCAGTTATGTCTCCCAGCCCAAACACGTATTCAAAAATCTCCTTGAGTGGTGTAGTAATGACCAATTTGATAGCCTCGGTTTAAAATGGCTCTCTGCTAATCTTCGGTGCAACTCTTTTGTGTGGGCGAAACCATTATTAGGGTCGAATACCACTTTGCTTTCTGTCCGGAAAGAGGAAAACGGTGTAGAGCATCATTTGTTCGATCAAGCATATTCACTTGCGCCAGGTACTTCTATTAGACAATTCGTTCAATCTAATAAAGATGCGTGCCTTCCAATATACATTGGAACAACAAATCCGAAGTCCTGCATAGAGCACGTAACGTTATCTAGCCTTGAGGGCTGATCGAGAAAGAACGGTACAAAAAAGGGCAGTTTTACCAACCAAGTGGAGTTTCGAAAGAGGTCTATTAAACGCTTCTCTCTGCCCTGCGCTGCTCTTGGCCCATGCGGCCAAGTTCGTGGCCGTCGTAATCTACAAACTTGAAGAAAGGCTCAAATTGGGGGAGGCGGGCGATAACCTGACGGGCCATCTCTTGGGCAATATATCGATAAGATGGATGGCCAGCGGGCTGCGAGCGAAGCTCACAGAGCCACTGCAGGGCACGAAGATTGATGTGGAAGTACCAACGGATGTTGAAGGCCATAGGAATGGCATACTGCGCCTCTTCGGGCAGGTCTTCGGCAATTTTATCATAGACCCCCTTCGCATGTTCTAGGGCGTTGCGATATTCCCCTTCGAGAGGCGTATCAATAATCTCCTGCGGAATAAAATAGCCGTAGTTGCAAGTGAGCAGTTGTCTTTCTTGAGTCAGGGTTCGGTGGCGCTGAAGATCTCGATAGACGCCAAAGTCTGCGACAAGCTCGAAGGTAAATTGGGCATGTTCTAAGGCGCGGGGCGATTTGTGACGTCGGTTCTCTCTCATTGAGGTGACCGCGTCAAAGATCTTGGCAATCTCTTCTTCTGGAAGGGTGTGACAGTAGTTGTTGAGATCCTCAAGGGAGCTCTCTCCGGTTGCAAAGAGTAGGGCCGCTGCAACTTTATAGACCGCATCTGAATCATGACTGATCATTTTAACACCCGGCTCGGCCTCACTTTTGGGAAGGGCGTGGTGGGCGGCCACATTTTTTACCTCTGCCTGCATGGTCTCGTAGAATCTGGAAAAAGAGTCTTGGTTTCTATGCGATGTGTCTGCGCGCCGCACAAAAGAGGGGATCACCTTTGAGAGCTCTTCGAATGACTGGCTACCGATCTCCTGCAGCTCGACGAGAGGTTGGCAGTGTAGCTTATGAATAAGGCTTTCGAAGAAGCGGCCATTGCCATAGATGCCCATGTTGGTCAAGGTGCTGGCAGGGAGAAGGCCGCGGAGACAGTCCAAGACCTTAGCCCTCAAGGCTGCTTTGTAGGCTACCTTTGAAGTTTCGGGGTCTTTTGGAAAGTTCTTTTCGATCATTTCGGTGAGGGGAGGGATCAGCTTAGAGTAAGTTTCAAAAAGCTGGTCGCAGCTCTCTATATAGGCCTCTCGAAAGGCGGAGGTCATTAAGACGGGGTCTCGATAGTAGAGATATTGATCTCCCACTTTTTGATCGAAATATATATAGCGAGTCGATTTCTCTAGCGGCGAACCGCCGATGCGGCAATCTTCGAGAACCTTTGCAGCAAAGATGGAGACGTTTTCGACGGCGAGATGGGCACCGCCTAGCTCCCCTATAGAGTCGTCACCATATCCATCCAAAATTCTGTCATAAAAGTTCTGAGCCTTTTTGATAGCCACGGCCTGTTCGTGCTCTTTCGCCATCTCTATTCCAACAATATCACTGAACGCTGTCTCTTCACCGAGCACAAACTCTTTGAGTAGCAGAGAGCGGAGGCCCAAGCTGGAGCGTGAATAACGCGAAAAGAGCGCTCCCTTAATCACTTCCGGAAGGTTGCGAAGAACAAATATGTTGTCTGAGGTGTTGGTCACAAAGCGATCCAGCGTTCTTATTTGCTCTTCGGTAAACTTCTCATAATCTGACATGGTGGCACTTCCTCTTAGTAACAGCGAAAAGGGTGCCATATCTGGAACTGTTCTATCAAGAAAAAAAGTGCCTGCTCTAGGGATATTCCTTAAGGCAGGAGGATACGAAAAATGTGGGAAAGTTGTTGGCAACCGTTTGATAGGCTGTCGATGGTTGTTCAAAAGGGGGACGCTTTTTAGGCGATGTTGATAAGTGGGGCTTTTTCAACAAGCTTTGAACGACCTATAAACTCCTCTTTTCTCTCGTAAAATTGGCTTTTATCTACATTTCCACACCATATGAAGAAGAAGAGTATTAAATACTTATTCTTTATCCTTTTCGAATTTTTGACCTCTCGCTAGACTGGCCTTTCCAAACTTAGACCGGAGGTGTTTCTGGTGCTTATTTGTCGTCCCCGCAGAAATCGAAAAAGTTCCGCCATTCGCGCCCTGGTTCAAGAGACTCGCCTTCACCCATCCGATTTGATCTACCCTCTGTTTGTTATTGATGGCGCGGGACAAAGAGAGCCTATCGCAAGCATGCCGGGCATCTATAGACTCTCTCTAGACTTGCTTCTCAAAGAGATAGGAAAAGCAGCCCTGCTCTCGATTCCAGCGGTTGCTCTTTTTCCGGTGATTCCAAAAGAGAAAAAAGATGAGGAAGGATCAGAGGCATGGAATCCGAAGGGAATTCTCCAACAAACGATACGGGCGATAAAAAGAGAGTTTCCTGAAATTTGTGTGATCGCGGATGTGGCTCTCGACCCTTACACCTCTCATGGTCATGACGGTGTAGTAGATGAGAGGGGCGAAGTGATGAACGACGAGACTATAGAAACACTGGTCAGGATGGCGCTTGTTCAAGCCGAGGCGGGGGTCGACATGGTGGCGCCCAGCGATATGATGGACGGTAGAGTGCGTGCCATTCGGGAGAGTCTTGATGATGAAGGGTTCCATCACGTCAATATCCATGCTTATACGGCCAAATATGCCTCGGCGTTTTACGGTCCCTTCCGGGACGCACTCTCCTCAAAGCTCAAATTTGGAGACAAGAAAACCTATCAGATGAATCCCGCCAATCAGAGAGAGGCGCTACTTGAGGCTGCACTGGATATAGAGGAAGGAGCGGATATTATTATGGTTAAGCCGGCTCTTCCCTATCTCGACGTGATTGCCAAGCTTCGAGAAGCAACCCCGCTTCCTATCTCGGCCTATCAGGTCAGCGGAGAGTATGCGATGTTAAAAGCGGCAGAACAAAATGGGTGGATCGATGGCCCGATGGCCCTCTTAGAAAGCGTGATGAGTATCAAGCGGGCGGGCGCAGATATGATCTTTACTTACGCCGCGCCCCAAATCGCAGAATGGCTGCAGCGATAAGCCTACCAGCGGCGCTCTCTATTAATGGTTTCAAAAAGAGGTTTACCTGTTGTGATGAAGGCTCCTGCGTCACGGAGCCAGGCGGCAAGCGCATAGTTCCATACGCGGCGACTGCTGCATTTAAAGAAGAGATCGAGAGGTAACTCGATAGAGATCCCTTTGTTGAAGTAGACGGCGCCATGCATCACGTCGTAAGCATCTGTGATAGTTATCCAGGCAGTGATATTGAGTCCGCTGGTGAAGTAGCGGGTCATTTCGAACCGGGCCCCCCTGTCATAAGCCAGAAACTGTCCGATGCTGGCTTTAGCTGCCACGCTGATTTCGGGGATATCGCAATAGGCAGTCAAAAAGAATTGCTGGAGGGTGGAGTAAGGGTGGAAGGTTTCGGTGAACCCATCTAGGCGGCGCAGCTCAGACTGAAAGCCCAAACCGGTATAGCGTCTCTTTTTCAGCACAGCCCCTTCAATTCCAAGAGCAAAATAACTGCAAGTAGGATACCAGAGCAGCTCACCGGCGACTCCGGCATAGTTAACCTGAAAGTATCCGGCGGCCGCTCGCCCAAAAATGCCTCGCCCGAAGTTCTGGCTTCTCTGCAAGTAGGCGATATCGGTGGAAAAGGTCCCCGCCTGTCGATATCTAACATAATCGGTGAGCACGTTGGGCAGTTGCGAGGGATTGTATTTATCAAAGTCTCCGATGTTTTGTATGTCGGCAAAAAGGGAGTAGCTAAACTGAACTTCATAGAAGAGATTGCCGGGAGCAAACCCCTCCACGTTAGCTTTGACGCCAAAGTCATATTTGTATTTCCCGCTGGCGCTACCAAAAAAGCTCTCAAGCCGCGGGCTGATTTGGCACTTCCAGGGATCTAGGCGACGGTGAAAAATCATACGGCCGCAAGGCTGAGCCGCCTCGCGCCTTGGTGTAAGAATGTCAAATTCATAGGGAGAGATGCGATGGGAGCTCAGCTGGAGAAGCAGTTCTCTTGAGTAGACATATTGCTGGCAGGGAAGCCCGTAGGATTCAACAATAACGATCACTTCGGCGATATTTGAGGGAGTTAGAGTGGCTAAAAGGTGCTGAACGCGCTCGCGTACAACATGTTCTTGACGATAACACTGGTTGATGAGGCTAATCCAGAGACGCTGCCCCTTTATCCAAGCCTTTGTGAGGCGAAGTCCCTGCTCCGAGAGGGCATAGTTGAGCTGTTGGACCATCACGCTTTCAGGACGGGCACACCCCAGCGGCTCTCTATCAACAGGAGCTGTATACGGAGGGGGGTCATCGACTTTTGGAATTAAGCCTTCGCACTTTCCCCAGTTGTATTGAAGCGAGCCGGCATAAGCAAAATCGTCGCCGCGAATACGACTAGCAGAGAAGTGCAAGAGGTCGCAAAGGTTGTATTTCACCCCATAATTGATCGGGAGATGGGAGGTTCGTCCGTCGGGGTGGGGTTCTCTTTCGGGGTTGCTATAGTCAATCGGGTCATACTCAGCAGCCAGGGCAAACCCTTTTGTCCACTTGTTGCAGCAGTTCCACCAAGGGAACCAGGAGGCGCTGCCAAAAACGCCCCTCGAGGGGCCGCCGGTATAGCGCCCTGCGCCCCACCCAAGAGAAGTTTCAAGCCCCAGTTTCATCCAGATCTGCGTTGCAACGGCAAAATAGTTGGTAAACTTTTTGGTCCCCATAAAGTCTTCGACGCCGATAGCCACACCAGGAAGAATGTTTTCGCTATCTTCGGGAGTAAAGAGGGCCCATTTAAAGTTGGCGGCCCGCGCAGCAAAATCACCAAAACCGAAGGGAGAGAGCCCCTCATCCCTAATTTCTTTGAAGATACGATAGTTAACACTGAACTCTACGTGACTAAAAGGTTGAATCCGCGCATTCCACATGAGATAGGGGGGCGCGTGGGCACCGCCTATTCCAATTTCTCCACCTTCTGCCATGCGAGCAGAGGGAGTCGTAAAACAGCCGGTAGACAGGAGGTGGTTGTAGGTGATGGGCAACCGCTCTTCTAGCTTTGCGTCCCAGTGATGCGCCACCACCAAATCATCGACAAGCGAAGCGTGGCAATCGATAAGCGCAGCAAAGAAAGTGATAATAAAGAGCGTTCTGAGCATTTTTCGAAAAAGTAAGAGCTTAGCACAAATGGAGGAAGAACTCAGCCAATTTAGTGCCCCATTTCTTTGGAGAAGCGATGAAGCCCTTGCTTGGCGATCCCAATCATGTCGATCTTCGAGGGGCAAACGAAGGCCGGAAGGGCAAAGTCCTCTTCTACGACTTCAAGCAGGCCGAGTGTCTGCGCAAGATCGTAATCTTCGGCAAGAATCGCTTTGATCAGCTCCATAGTCGGAATGCGCATGGGCATAACCCTGTCGTAGACCGAGCCATCAATGAACGGCCTTCTTTCTCCATGCTGGCTTGTGGTGAAAGAATACCCCGCTGCAAAAGTTTTGGTGAAATAGGCGCGGAAAGCGGAGAACTTTTTTCTTCCCAAGCCCAAAAAGTGAAAGAGCTGTCGCTTCTCGCTTCTGGGAATCACCGAGAAGGCGGTATGGTTGAAAGAGAGGAAGTCACTCTCGTCTACCTTTTGTCCGACGAGAGGATCTCCAGAGATCAAACAAGGGGTGGCGTCTTTTGAGACTCCTCGGACGAAGGCAGAGATGGGCAAACCGGCTCGACTTTTGTAAAACCCTCTCTTTTCTTCGGGAACGCCTTCGCCCGCAAGAGCGATGATCCTCTCGTAGAAGTAGCGCCCGCTCTCCACCATTTTCCCAATGGCAATCACATCTATCGCGGAGAGCGTCCAGACAAAGTCTTCAGGATTTTGAATCGGGTGGATGTGGTGGATATGGACGGAGGGGTTTCCAATGGGGTGGGGCCCTCTTGCTGAGTGTTTCTCAACGCCAGAAGCTTCTAAAAAAGCGGCGCACGAGCTCTCTTCTCGATAGACCAGGTGAACCTTTCCATCTGTCAGAAGGGTCAATGCACCCAACCCTGTCTGGAAGCTCTTTTCATGGCCGGCAACTTGTAGTTCTGCTGAGGGAGCGTAGGGCGCAGACTCCACGGCGCTGACAAATATTCTGCGAGGGGGAAATTTGGGGTCTGCCACCAAACCGAAGGGGCGCATGCGAATGTGCGGGAAAAGACCGCTTTGCATTAATAACACCGAGAGTTGCTCTCGGGAAGCCGTATCCAAATTTAGAGGGGGGTTCTGGTGAAACTCTTCTTGATCGCCTACCTCGATGACAATGTCGCGCAGCCGTCTCTTCGGACCCCGCCGCAGCTCTACAACCACTCCGCCAGCGGGAGAGACGAACATCTGCCCAGGAGCCCCTTTGTTTTCAGCAAGAGGCTGCCCAATCTTAACGCTCTCGCCAACCTTGACAAGCAGACGAAAACCAATCTTTTCAAAGGGGTCGAGGTTGAGAGAGAGACGAGAAGGCGTAGAGAGAGAACCTACCGAACCCGCAGGCCCTCCCAACAGAGGGAGATCAAGTCCCTTTTTAATCACTATTTTCATTGGAGGACGAAAGGCTCAATTATTTTATCAAAGCGTCAAAGTTGCAGCCAGTCTTTTTTCTTGGCAAACTTTTTTTTCTTTCGTCGCCGGGAAGAGGACTTCTTTTCTTCTTTGCCCTCAACTCCCATCTCTTCAAAAGCATGTTTTTTGTACTGCGCAAGTTTATTTTTGAAGTTCTGCAAAGCTGCCCACTGTCCCTTCGAATAGTTCGCCGGATTGTCAGCGTGGGACTCTGCCTCCTCCGAGGTCATCCCCATCGCCTGAAGCAGCCTGTCTCCCTGCACATGAAGTTCTTCTAATCTCCCTTCGGTGTTTTTGATCACCTGGGCAACATCTCCCTTGCGCTCGGCCTTCATCTCCTCTGCTGTCTGTGGCGACACTTCATCCATATTAACATCAAATTGTTGGAAGATATCCACAAGGGCTTCTTGAAGCTCATCATTTTCTTTTGACATATGCCGTCCCTAAAAAATTTAACAGTCCATAACACCTAAATGAGGGAACGAACATTAAAAATCAATTTTGAAAACCCGCGCCTTAGTCGGATGTAGCAATTTCAGTTTTAGTTTTTTGCTTTGCAGATAAAATAAATGAATGGTATAGTTCACCCATACCTAGCAAAATTAATGAGTTATCTAGAAGAGTTCCAGCTTCTCGTCGAGTCCCAAACTTATCCTCGCCTCCTGACTCTTTGGGAGGAATACTGTCTAGCGGATACCGTCGATGGAGAAGAACTGGTTGCTATTCTTCAAACCTTCAAAGACTCCATCTTTGCCTCGATCTTTGGTCAATATGCGGAGTCGACACTGACACTGTGGGACAATATTGAAGACCAGAAGTGCGCTGACGCCGTCCTGCGGCTAGTCTTGGATTTACAAACCACAAACACCCCGCTTCTGGCCGACCTAGCCACCGACTTTTTGACCAAACAATACAGCTCTCTCCCCAATTTCAACGAGAAGATGCGGATCATTGGACTCCGCAGTAGGCAAACCTTCCATGGTGCTATCTCCAATTTTGAGCTACTCTCCCACATGGATAAGGGCAAATTCGTCTTCCATAAAGGCGGATGGGGCGTGGGTGAAATCATAGACATCTCGATTTTGCGCGAGCATGCCCTGATCGAATTTGAAGGGATCACCACTCCGAAAGATGTCTCTTTTCAGAACGCTTTCAACAATATAATTCCTCTCCCTTCAGAACACTTTCTCTCCAGACGATTTGGCAACCCTGACGTCCTTGAAGAAGAGGGAAAAAAAGACCCTCTCTTTCTGATTCATCTTCTTTTGGGCGACCTCGGCTCCAAAACGGCGATAGAGATCAAAGAAGAGCTCTGCGACCTGGTCATTCGTGAAGAGGAGTGGTCAAAGTGGTGGCAACTGACCCGTTCAAAGATCAAAAAAGATACAAAGATCAAATCTCCCAAAAAATCGAGAGAACGTTTCGTGCTTCGCAAGGAAGAGGTGCCCCATGAACAGAGCTTTCTTGAGGCCCTGAAACATGTCAACACACGAGAAGGGCTAATCCAAACAACCTATCACTTTCTGCGAGATTTCCCTGAAGTGCTCAAAAACAGCGAGCTCCGACAAAACCTTCAAGACCATCTAGAAGAGGCTCTAAAAAAAGAAGAAACGCCTCCAGAGTATGATTTGGCCCATAAAATAGAACTCACGTTTTTGCTCGATGAAGTTATTTCTACACCCTCTCCTGAGGCCATCGCCGAACTCATCAAACCACTAGAAAAAGTGGATGAGGTTCTCGGACACATCAACATCGTCGCCCTCAAGAAACGGACTCTTGTAGCAATTCGAGAGTATAGGGAGGATTGGATAGCCCTCTTTCTCCACCTTCTCTTTTCAATCCCCCAAAACACTCTTCGCGACTACCTTTTCAAAGAGCTCCACGCTGACGAAGGCTCAAAAGAGCTTTTGAACCAGAAAATTCTCGACCTACTCAACAAAGTTTCGCTCTTTCCCGAAGGTTTTTTCTGGTATTTCCAAAAGCTTGTAAGCGGCGAAGATGTTCCATATTCAGATAGCGAACATCAACGCCTGTTTCTTGAAGCCTTCATGATTTTGCTCCACTATGTTGAGCACAGTGCCGAATATCGCGATCTTGCCAAAAAGATGCACAATCTACTGAAAGCCAAAAGATATACGGTCGTTCGTGCCATCATCAACGGAGCTTCGGTGGCCTATCTCAAAGAATTCCTCCTTCTTGCCAGCAAGTGCTTCTTGCTGTCAAAAAATGAAGCGCGCATTCTTCGCTCTCTTTCTGAAGTGGTTCAACCCTCTTTACGCGAGACGGCAAAAGATAAGCCCGCAGAAGAGGTCAAAACGATCTGGACCACCCAAGAAGGGTTTCAAAAGCTCCAAGAACGCTGTCGCCAACTAGGGACAGTGGAGATAGTTGCCAATGCCAAAGAGATTGCAGCCGCCCGAGAGCATGGAGATCTTCGCGAGAATGCAGAGTACAAAATCGCCCTCGAGCGCAGGTCCCATCTCCAAACAGAACTCAAAAACCTATCTCAGCAACTCAACCAAGCTCAGATTCTCACTAAACATGATATTACCTCAGACGAAGTCTGCGTCGGTGCCATCGTCTCCCTCTTAGATGCAGAGGGCAAGAAAATCGCTTTCACTCTACTCGGCCCTTGGGAGGCCGATCCCGAAAATAACATCCTCTCTTTCCAGTCAAAATTTGCACAAGCAATGATGGGGCTATCAAAAGCAGAAGCTTTTGAATTTCAAGGAAAGCGTTACATTGTTCAAGACATAAAAAGCTATTTGTAGTTTCATAACCTCATGGAACTCATCATTGCTACTACCAATGTGCATAAAATAAGAGAGATTCGCGCTCTTTTGAAACCGTTGCACCAGTTAGATATCCTGTCTCTTCGCGACTTTCCCGAATATTCCCAACCTCCAGAAACAGGCACAACCTTCGAAGAAAATGCCATTCTGAAGGCCACAGACGCCGCCAGAGCGCTTAATAAGTGGGCCGTTGCTGATGACTCCGGTTTGGTCGTTCCCGCGCTTGGTGGGGCTCCAGGCGTTTACTCCGCTCGTTATGCCGGCGAGCGAGCTGCTGACATTGACAATCGCAGAAAATTGCTCAAAGAGATGGCCGATCTAGAAGAGATCGGACGAACAGCTTATTTTGAATGCGCAATTGCCCTTGCCTCTCCGAAGGGACTCAAGAAATGCGTCAAAGGCATCTGTGAAGGGATGATCCTCACCAAAGAGCGCGGCAGAAATGGTTTTGGTTACGATCCTCTCTTCTTGAAACATGACTACAACCAGACCTTTGGTGAACTAGAAGAGTCCGTGAAAAACCAAGTCTCTCATCGCGGCAAAGCGCTCGAAAAACTCAAACTCATTCTAGAAACGATCTAGTCTAGAAATTGCTGAATCTAGAAACCGCAGATCAACACTGATGAACGCAGATAGAAGAAAAATGGCGTCGCTTTCGCGACGCTGTCCTGCACAGGCGTTAGGTTAGCCTGCGCCGGCCTGCGTTTATCTGCGGTTTCTTACTTTTTGAGCGGCTAAGTTGAAGACTATTCTGATTCTGAAGGGGAGAGCTCGTTGTAGGCAGCTTCGATCTTTTGTCGAATTTCGGTCATCAGAGCAAAGGCGTGGTCAGCAGCTTCCATCTCGATCTCGATGTTCTTTAACTCCTCAGTTCCCTCGATATTCTGCTTATTCTGCACCGAATCTACAGAGACTTGAGGTTTTGAGGAGACTTTTCCTACCTGACTTTTAAGTCCTACTTGATCTACGCCTGAAACATCACTCATAAACAGCCCCGTGTTATTTAACCGCCCAATCGATCGGTTCCTTCCCTTGTGTTTTAAGGAGATTATTAATTTTTGAAAAGGGTCTAGATCCAAAAAAACCACTGCGAGCCGAAAATGGAGAAGGATGAGGCGCCATCAAAATAGTATGGCGCCCGCTCTTCTCATCCAAAAAATGGCGACACTTCTCTTGCGCCGCCTTTCCCCACAAGAGAAAGACCAGAGGCTCCTCTCGTGCAATTAGAGCCGCCACCACGGCATCCGTGAACTTTTCCCAACCCTTTCCATTGTGTGAGCGGGGCTCGTGCTCTCGCACCGTTAAAACGGCATTTAGAAGCAACACCCCCTGTTTCGTCCATGACAGCAGGCAGCCATGTGGTGGCAAAAGGCCTAAATCCTCGTGCAGCTCGGTATAGACATTCTTCAACGAGGGGGGCAGAGGAACGGCTGGGCGCACGCTGAAACAGAGGCCATGAGCCTGACCTGGACCATGATAAGGATCCTGGCCGACGATGACCACTTTGACTTTATCATAGGAAGTGTGCTCAAAAGCGCTGAAGACCTCGTTTTTTGGCGGATAGACGGAAAACTTCATCCGCTCCTCAGCCACAAAAGCGGCTAAATCCTGAAGATAGGGCTTTTTCCACTCTTCAGAAAGGGCTTCTTTCCAACTCTCCTCAAGCTGTGGCGGCGGCAAAGTCATGAGCTTAAATAATTTTCTAATCCCTCTACTTTTATCTTTTCAGTTAGAGGGAACGATTTACTTCCTGGATAAATTAACACAAGTTCATCAAGAAGTAAATCGGCCATAGCTATTTGCATCGATTTCGTCAGCTTCGGAGAGTCGATGTATTTTAATTCAAATCCAAGTTTTTTACCTTTATTACAAATAAGCAAGTCCAATTCAGCATGCCGACATTGAGCAGTTTTCAGAATTGATATTTTGATTTATCTTTGTCCCTTTTCAAACCAAAAGGGATCAATCATGGAAGTGACTACGCAGAGACTGG
>JAAKFT010000120.1 GCA_011064935.1 Chlamydiota bacterium
CGGAACATGAACCACCTCCACAGTAGATGGTTCGTTTATAGAAGGATGGATTTATTTTTGTGAAGAAAAAATAAATACTTGACGACAGGCGACAGTTAGTTCAAAGGAAATAATACGCCAGAATTTTCAAAAGCTGCTTCCTCAATTTGTGTTCTATCGTCTTTTGTCTAAAGACCCGTAGTTCAGATTATCAAAATCTGTTGGCTATTCGTGAGTAATTTTTGAGTAGATGGTTTGGGGTTGGACGTTGTGAAGATCGGTGATGATCGTCGCTTTTTCTGAATAAGGTTTCCAGAGATTTGAGGTATGTCGGTCAGCGTAGAGAAGCAGGGATGGGGTGTCCATAGCGGCAGCCACATGGCCTGCGCAGCTGTCAACTCCAATGAGTTGTTTGGCACCATCAATTACAGAGACAAACGCTTGCCAGCTAAGTTGATCACAGAGATTTTCTGTTTGGGGTAGATCTTTGGTGATCCACTCGATGGTTTTTCGCTCTCTCTCTCCTTGACCGGTAAAATAAAGCTGATATCCATCTGCAATCAGTAGCTTGGCGAGATCGCGCCACCTCTCTTTGGACCACTCTTTGTTTGGATTGCCTGAACCTATGTGGATGACAAGATAGTTCCGTTTGGAGAAGGGCCTCTGAATAGGAAGGGTCGGGCAGATCTTGTCACGGTATTGGCTCAAAGAGGGTAGATTTTCAAGGAGAGAAAAAAAGGTCAGGGCAGCGGCTTGGCTGCGATCGCTCCACTCACAAGGGTGGGTTAGCAATGGTCCGAATCCGGCTGAATTAAAACCGATGCGGGTGGGGATCTTGGCTCGAAAAAGTAAGGGGGCGAAGTTGGGAAAGTGGAAAGGGCAATCTATGGCAATGTCATAGCCGACTTGCTGGATTTCTTGCAGAGCTTGGCTGCGGGTCCGTTGGTAATGACGAAATTTCTTCTGCCAGGAGAGGGGTGAGCGGTTGGTTTTCCAGTGATCGAGGGTGTGTATGTGGTCGATGAGCGGATGGTTCTCGATGACGCATTGAGACCAGCTGCCGACTAGCATACCGATTTTAAGATCTGGATAGGCGGCTTTCAGAGGCGGAAGAAGTGAGGTGGTGAGAATAACGTCGCCGAGGTGCGCAGAGTTGCTGAGGAGCAGGGATTTTGGAGGAGGGATGGGTTTTGGTACATGAGAGAAAGGGCGGAGTAACCGATCAACCATAGCAAGTAGTATTTTCGCCGGTCGGTTACGGATGGGATAGTCTATTTGGGCCATAGACTTGTGGTTTTGAGCCGTTCGAGAACCTCGGAAGCAGAGCTGAGGTCTTCGTTGATAGTGATCCGCTCAGCCTCACGAAGGAGTTTCCCCATGATTTTACCGGGCTTGATGCCCTCGCTCTGAAGCAGGGTGGCTGTGACCAGCGGCCGATGCTCTTGGATGCGTTTGATATGGGCTGCGAGTTTTTGTTCTCTTTGTTGATGTTCTTGGTGGAAAGGTTGGCGTTTTGGGGGCAGGAGTTTAGCTTTTTGAACTTCTAAAAAGAGGGGCGTATGGGGATGGGCATAAAAGTGGGCCCAGTCGACCGGTTTTGGGGTTTTCTGCTCCAGAAGCTGGGATGAGGTGTAGAAAAACTCGGCCAGTTTGGCGTCGGTTATTTTGGTTTTGAGATATTGGCAGAGGGAGAGCCGCTCGCCGAGGTTGGCCTCTGGAAAGAGCTCGAGGAGGTAGAGGATAGTCGGGCAGTTCAAGGGAAAGTAGGGGAAGGGTGCGACGCGTTTCTGGAGTTCGTCGGATGAGAGGGATTTCAGGGTGGGGAAGATGGTCTGCAGTAGTTGGAGCTGATGGAGGGTGAGCAGGGCCTTGTCAAAATGGGGAAAAGTGGACATTTTGACGAGTTCTTGCCAGACTCTTTCGATGGAGACGGAAGGGAAGAGGGTTGAAGCGTTTTCATAGATAGCATCTTCTGTGTCGGGATCGAGGGTAAAGCCAAAGCGGGCAGAGAAACGAACTGCGCGGATCATTCGGAGGCGATCTTCGGTAAAACGGTGGTGGGGATTGCCGATGGCGCGGAGGAGCTTTTTTTTGAGATCTGTTTGGCCATCGACGTAGTCATAGAGGATCTGGGTGAGGGGATCGTAAAACATGCCGTTGATGGTGAAATCGCGGCGCATGGCGTCTTTTTCGGGGGTGGAAAAGTCCACTCCTTCTGGATGGCGACCGTCGATGTAGGGGTGGTCTTTGCGGAAGGTAGAGATTTCAAAGTTGATCCCCTCTTCTACGACGATGATGACCCCAAAAGCTATGCCAACAGGAATGGTTTTGGGGAAGAGTTCGATGATCTGCTCGGGTGAAGCGGAGGTGGCGATATCGATCTCATCGGTGGGCTCGTTTCTTAAGTGATCGCGAACCCATCCTCCTGCAAAATAGGCGATAAATCCGGCGTCGAAAAGTTTCTGAACGATTTTTGTGGCGATCGCGTCAGGCGATTTTCTTTTGGGAGGAGTCACGACGCACAATGATGGGGGGTTGATTTTCTGCGACCGTCTCTTTTTCGAAGTGGATCTCTGCAATGGTTTCATCAGAGGGGACTTCGTACATGAGATCGCGGAGGAGATTTTCTAGGATCATGCGCAGGGCACGAGCACCTGTTCCAGCATCTTTGGCCTTTTCAGCAACAGCGTAGAGGGCTTCTTCGGAAAAGCAGAGCTTCACATTCTCTTCTTTGAAGAGCTCTGTGTATTGCTTGATCTGCGAGTTCTTGGGTTCGGTGAGGATTTTGACGAGATCGTCTAAAGAGAGCTCGTTGCAGTGGACAATACAGTTAAATCGACCGACAAATTCTGGGATCATCCCATACCCAATAAGATCTTCGGGTTCTACCTGCGCAAAGAGGGCGCTTTTGTCGGTGAAATCTTGTCGCTTCTTCTCTTTTTTCTTCTCTGAGAAACCAATGGTGTTTTTTCCGAGCCTTTTGGCGATCATTTTGTCGAGGTTGACAAAGGCTCCACCTACGATGAAGAGAATATTCTCGGTGTTGACTTTGATGTATTCTTGATGGGGGTGTTTTCTCCCACCTTTTGGAGGAACGTTTGCTGTCGAGCCTTCGACAATTTTTAAGAGCGCCTGTTGCACCCCTTCTCCAGAAACGTCGCGGGTAATCGAGACGTTGGCAGTGGTCCGTCCAATCTTGTCGATTTCGTCGATGTAGATAATGCCTTGCTCAGCTCTGGCGACATCATAATCGGCAGCTTGAAGCAGGCGGAGCACGATATTTTCGACATCTTCTCCGACATATCCAGCTTCGGTGAGGGTCGTTGCGTCGGCAATGGTGAAGGGCACGTCGAGTATTTGGGCGAGTGTTTTGGCGATGAGGGTCTTTCCGGAACCTGTGGGGCCAAGCATCATAACGTTTGACTTGGTGTAGCCGACTTCTCTGTTTTTGGAGAGGGCGATGACGCGCTTGTAATGGTTATAGACGGCGACGGAGATGGTTCTTTTGGTATCTTCTTGCCCGATGATATACTCATCGAGATGGTTCTTGATCTCTTTTGGTTTCAGAACCCGAAGTTCGTGAAGAGAGGGTTTTTTGTCGAGGATGCCTGTGCACAGTCGGATGCAATGATCACAGATAAAGACGTTGGGCCCGGAGACGAGCTTCTCTACATCGGCTTCTTTACGTCCACAGAAGGAACAGGTTGGAATAGGACTAGCTTTCGTCATCTATTTTTTTTCGTGTTTTGTGGGGGTGACGATTTCATCAATAAGACCATAATCGATAGCCTCTTGGGGACTCATGAAAAAGTCTCTCTCGGAGTCTTCGAGAATTTTATCTATAGGTTGCTCGGTGCACTCGGATAATATT
>JAAKFT010000121.1 GCA_011064935.1 Chlamydiota bacterium
GGATTATCTTTTGCGCGATATCGCCCCAGCGAAAAAATGCAATGTCAATATCGACCTCGTCACCGCCATGGGAACCAAAAGCGTCGACTTTATTTTCGGAGGCTTTTGGAATATCGAGCCAGCGCAGTTGCGATCGCTTGGTGTAGAAACCGGTTATTTTGAGTTTAAAGAATTCGGTGTCCCCAACTACTACGAGATGATCATCCTCGCCAATGATCATTCACCTCAGTCCGAGCCTGATTTCATTAATCGCTTTCAGCGAGCACTGCAAAAGAGCATCGACTTCTGTAAAACCCACCCCCTTGAAGCCTTTCAAGCCTATCTGCAGAGCAATCCCGATAAACGAAGAAAAACAATCACCTGGGAACTAGAAGCCTGGGAGACCACCTACCCCCTCCTCGCTGACAACCAAACCATTGAGCTCGAGGTTCTTGACCCCTTCTACCACTGGCTAGCTGACGAGGGGTTCGTTTCCAAACCCTTTGATTTTCAAAGCCTTATTTCTCATCAACCCCAAACTTAAATAAAGCAGTGTTTTAGTTTTGTCTTTAGATGGTATAATAACCATATGCGCCGTAATAAAATTACGATACTTCTAATCGAAGAAGATCCTGAAAACGCTAATCTCTACAAAAAATTCCTCAAGAGAGGAGAGATGAGCGGCGAGGTCACTCACGCCTCTTCGCTTGAAGAGGCGCTCCCCCTACTCTCCCAACACACTTTCAAACTGATTATCTCAGCTCTCTTTCTGAGCGACTGCAGCGGTTTAGAAACTTTTCATAGATTGCGAAAAGCGGCTCCCGATACTCCTATCGTGATTTTAACCCGTCCAATCGATGAAGAGCTCGCTCTGAAGACGGTGAGCCAAGGCGCCCAAGACTATCTGCCAAAATCAGAGATCACAGCCCAATCTCTCAACCGAGTGTCTCGCTCCGCTATCGAACGGCACACACTCAGAGAATCTCTCAAAGCGCTCACATTCACCGATGAGCTTACCAAGCTCTACAACCGACGGGGTTTTATCGCCCTGACCAAACAGCATATCGACTTAGCCCTTCGACAAAAACATGGCTTCCACCTCTTTCTGATCGATCTGGATCACTTAAAAGGAATCAATGACACCTTTGGCCACCTGGAGGGAGATAAGGCCCTTGTTAAAACCGCTGAATCCCTCAATAAAAACTTTCGTATTTCTGATATCATCTCAAGGATCGGCGGGGATGAGTTTGCGGTGATAGCGATCAATGTCCCCCATCAGAAGGGCCATCTGTTGAAAAACCATCTCCTTGAGATTGTCAAGGAATGGAATGCTACGAAGGAGCAGCCCTGGCAGCTCTCCTTGAGCATCGGAACGGCCTATTTCGATCCCTCCCAGCCTACCACCATTGAGAAACTGATGAAGTTAGCTGATCAAGAGATGTACGCCGACAAGAAAATCCACCACGAAAAATAATATTTGCATTGCAGTCAGGCTGGGGAGAGCAGTATACTGATGCTCATTATGCGTAATTTTTTTGCCATTGCTATCACCCTCTTTTTAGTGATCGATGCCCTGGGAATTCTTCCCACCTATGTCTCAATGGTCGACAAACTGAACAAGAAGCGGAGAACCTTGATTGCCGTCCGGGAGCTCTTCATCGCTCTTGGGATTATGATCATCTTTCACTACTTTGGGCACGTTCTGCTCAACCTCCTCGAAGTGACCAAAACCACAGTCCAGATCTCTGGAGGTATTGTTCTCTTCCTAATTGCTGTTCGGTTGATCTTCGCTACTGAGCAGGAGAGCAATGGGTTCTGGGGTAAGGGTGAACCCTTCATCGTTCCGATTGCCACACCTCTGATCGCTGGCCCCTCTCTGCTTGCCTTGATCATGATCTATGCCCAAGAGCAGCCTCATAATCCCATTGTCCTTGGAGCGATTTTTCTCGCATGGTTTGTCTCTGCGATTATCATTCTCTGCGCCCGTCCTATCTACCGACTGATGGGAGAGAAAGGTCTGATGGCCTGTCAGAGCTTGATGGGACTGATTGTAGGATTGATAGCTGTTGAGATGTTTCTTCGCGGTGTGAAAGGGCTCATTCTATGAACCTCTCCAACTTATTGCATACCACGCTGATCTTCTGGATCGTGCTGGACCCGTTTGCCAACATCCCCTTTTTTGCAGCCCTTCTCAAACACCTAGATCCAAAAAGACAGCGCAAGGTCATCTGGCGGGAGATGTTGATCGCTCTAGGGGTGATGTTTGGTTTCTTCTTCTTCGGACAGCAGTTCTTTCAACTTTTCAACATCAGCCAGCCCTCATTACAGATCACCGGCGGGGTTATCCTCTTTATTATCGCCCTCCAACTGGTCTTCTCCAAAACCTTCGCCCACAAAACCGATAAGATTCCCAAAGAGCCTTTCATCGTGCCGCTCGCGATTCCGTCAGTTGCTGGCCCTGCCATTTTAGCCACTATCTCTCTTTATGGCGGTGGTGTTGATGGCAACAACCTGGTGATTTTCACCGCTATTGTGCTCTCTTGGCTGCTACTGCTTCCGTTAGTGATGCTTGCCTCTCTATTAAAACAGATCTTTGGCCATCGTGGGCTCATCGCCCTTGAAAGACTGTTCGGCTATATCCTCGTGCTGATTGCTGTTCAGATGGCATTAAACGGTTTCGTATCCGTCTTCAAATAATTTACTCATCTTACGCAAAAAACGCCATAGAGAGGCTGAGCGAAGTAGGTGAGATACAAATAATCGCGACGAAGGCCAACTCCTCGTGAGTTGGGTGAGGAGCGATATGCAGTAGATTGCCTGCTGGAGCCAGCCTATCAAGGCGTTTTTTGCGTAAGGTGAGTAATTGACTTTGATTATAATTTTAGACTATTCTGAGTCTTATGATTGGAAGAAATGATATCTGTTGGTGCAAAAGCGGAAAGAAGTGGAAAAAGTGCCACTACCCCGAGATTGGCCCTCAGGAAGATAATCACAAACTAGCCCATCAGTATCTAAAAAAGTACAATATTGTCCTCAAAAACGAGAAGCAGGTCGAAGGGATCAGGCGCTCCTGCCAGCTCGCTGCCAACATTCTCAAAGCGATCTGCACCATGGCCAAGGCTGGTGTGACGACCGACGAGCTTAACGACTTTGCCGTGAAACTCCATGAAGAGGCGGGAGCCATTGCCGCTCCCCTCGGCTATGGCCACCCCCCCTATCCGAAGAGCATCTGCACGTCGCTCAACGATGTGGTCTGCCACGGAATTCCCGATGATCGACCCTTGCAGGAGGGCGATATCATGAATATCGATGTCTCTTGTATTCTGGATGGTTACTTCGGAGATTGTAGTAATATGGTTGTGATCGGCGCGATCACACCAGAAAAACGATTAGTAGTCAATGTCGCCAAAGAGTGTCTCAAGAGAGCGATTGATATCTTAAAACCTGGACTGGAGCTCTGCGAGATCGGAAACACGATTGAGGCATATGCCTCAACTCAGGAGTGCTCAGTTGTAGACCAGTTCGTCGGCCATGGTGTAGGCCTGAAATTCCATGAGCCACCTCAAGTCCCTCACCATACAAACGAACTCAACATCCCTCTCGCACCTGGAATGATTTTCACGATTGAACCAATGATCAATGCGGGTGTCCGTGAGGTTGTGGTCGATCCAAAAGACCAGTGGACAGCACGCACTCGCGATGGACGTGCGACTGCTCAGTTTGAACATACTCTTCTGATTACAGAGATAGGAAGCGAGATACTAACGATTCCAACAGAGTAATCTCTTCTTCCATGATGGCTTTTTCCTGTTCAGC
>JAAKFT010000122.1 GCA_011064935.1 Chlamydiota bacterium
TATAACCATTATGACTTTATGACGAACCTGCTTGAGGAAGCAAATAAGAAGAACTATGTGCCCTATGGTGGTGTGCAGTGTATGGTGAGGTTGAATTTCAAAAGAGGTTCGGTAGAAGATGGTCATCTCTTTTAGGGGAATTCCACAGACAGTGTGAAGCCGTTCGAGTTCATGAACGACAAAGCTGGCCTCTTCCCGTTCATTTTCTGCCACAAAGTGGGCGATCTTCTCGCCGGGGCCTCGTTCACTCCAGAGATTCTTTTCGTAACGATTAAAGTTGTGTTGAATCAACACATTGGCCGCTTCGAGGATCGTCTCTCGGCTTCGGTAGTTCTGCTCGAGACGGACGATCTTTGCCCCCGGATAGTCTTTTTCAAAGTCGAGGATATTGCGAATATTGGCCCCACGCCACGAATAGATCGACTGGTCGGGATCTCCAACGACAAAGATATTGCTGCTCTTTTCTGCGATCATTTTGGCGATCAGATATTGGACGTAGTTGGTGTCTTGGTATTCATCGATCAAGAGAAAGGGCCACCGCTCCTGATAGTCAGTACGGATCGCTTCATGCTCCTGAAAGAGACGAACCGTCAGAAAGAGAAGGTCATCGAAGTCAACGGCGTTGGCTTCTTTCAGTCTCTCTTGGTAGAGTCTGTAGAGCTCTGGGAAGGTTTTCTGCAGCTCATGCGAGCAGCCAGTTAGGTCGACATCGCCCGGTTCTTGGAGGAGATCTTTGGAACGCGAGATGAGGTTGCGGTAGATCTTAAACTGCGCCGCTTCGCGTTTGAGGCTCATCGTTTGCATGCACCCTTTGAGTAGTTTGCTGGCGTCTTGTTCATCGTAAATAATGAAGTTGGGCTTAAAGCCCAAGTGGTGGATAGACTCGCGCAAGATCCGACAGCCCAAGCTGTGAAAGGTGCAGATGGTGGGGTAGCTTTCGAGACCCTGTCCTCGCGTCAACTGGTTGATCCGCTCCTGCATCTCACCGGCGGCTTTGTTGGTGAAAGTGACCGCGAGAATTTGGTTTGGAGAGATTCCTGACTCGATCAGATGAGCGATACGAAAGGTGACGATACGGGTCTTGCCAGAGCCGGCGCCGGCTAAAACCAGTAGGGGGCCTCTCTCGTGGGTCACAGCCTCAAGCTGTTTGGGGTTAAGTTTTTCTGCCAATGCCATAGATGCGAAAGATCATAACACAATTGGTTCATTCAAGCAAAAAGGCAATATCGGTTATAGTGACAAAGTTATGCAGATGCAATCTGAAAGCGAGCGTTATCTTAGAGCGGGATTGGTCCGCGAGGTTCTTTTTTCGGGGACCACCTATCAGATAGAGGTGGTCGATGAGAAGAGTGGTGAGAGCATGTGGCCCTTCTTTCAATTTGATGGAAAGGGTAACCTCAAGGACGCCTTCTGTTCGTGTGAAAGCGAGGAGGAGTGCGTTCACCTGGCGGCCGCCAAGCTCAAAATCTATAGCGGCCATTCAAGACCTCTTCATCTCCGTTTTCAAGACTCTTTTTGGAATTGTTTGGGGCAGATTGAGGCTGACACGATTGGTTATGACGAGGAGCTGCTGACCAAGAAAAAAGAGGGGCTCTACTTTTACACCAACGGGGTGAGCTTTCAGATCTGGGCAAAAACCAAAAAGATGCAAGGGCAGCTGGAAAAGCTGTTAGAAAATAGAGAGAAAGAGACGCCCGAGACCTCGATTAAGTTTTCCAACCTTCCACAAAAAGAGATCTCTCACTGGAAAGCGGGGCGAGCCAGTCCAGAGCTTCGTTACGAGCTCTCCTTTTGGGCCGATCTGGCGAAATGGCTGATGCTTTTGCAAGACGAAGGTCTTTCCTACACTTTTTCTTATCGAGAATCTGAAGAGGGACTACCAACAAAAATCGAAGTGAAGTGGAAAGGGCTTGAGCTTGCATTCACGCTCGATGAGGCCGATCTTCCCCGAGTTATTCCCTCTTTTGCCACTGTGGACTTCCCCCTCAAAGTGCATAAAGATGGCGATGAGAAGATCAAGGCGATCACCTATGATCCTCAAAAGCGGGCGTTTCATATTAAACGGGCGGCCGAAGCAAAGACTCGTGTTAGAGGCGAAGAGCGGCCGATTGGAAATTGGATCTATGTTCCAGGCGAGGGTTTTTATCCGCGTGACGGAAAGGGGCCTCTTGCGGGTTCGGTAATTGAAGAGAAGCGCATTGCCTCGATTTTGACGCTCCATCGTCAGGAGGTGGAAAAACATCTTCAGGGGATAAAAATTCATGAAAAACCGGTAAGTCTTTCCTATGCTATCCACTTTGACCGCGACTGGAATTGGCATTTTGAGGCTTATCTTTTTGAAAAGGGCGATCTTCAGAAAGGTGGCTCCGCTTTTTTTGGTGAGTGGGCCTATGTCGATCAGAAAGGCTTTTATCCTGTCGAGGGCGCTCTTTTCGAACCGGTTGAAAAGACAATTCCTACGGAAGAGGTTTCCCACTTTGTTAACACCCATCGCATTTGGCTCAATACACAACAAGAGTTTCGTACCCATCTAGCGAGCGTGGAGACCCATCTGATATATTCCGTCTCTACTGAGGGAAGGCTCCAATTTTGTAGTAGGCTATATGCTCCTGAAGAAGCCCTTGACACTCACGATTTTGGCGATTGGATTTACTTTGAGAAGGAGGGATTTTTCTCCAAGAAGCACTCTCGCCTCGGTGCGGCTGTGCGCCCTGGTGTGGAGATAGCCCAGATAGAGGTGGATCGTTTTATCAAAAAACATCGGGAGGAGCTGGAGAATATCACGGGCTTTTTTTCTCCACGTCTACCTCTCAAAAGTCGGGGGGTAAAAGTAGTGGCAAAATCGGCCACCTCCCTCATGATTACGCCGGACTATCAGCCCGAGGATCTGGAGATTCGCTTTTTTGGAGATTTTGTCTACGTCGATGGAGAGGGGTTTTCCGAACTTCCAGCCAAAATGCGCCTTCCAGAAAAGTACCAAAAAGAGAGGGTGGTGAGGCACGACGAACTCTTAAGATTTTTTCAGGAGGAGTTCGAAGAGTTAAAAAGCCACATCACCACTCTCGATCCGAAACTACAAAGACCTGCCCAAATCGAACTCGAGCTCCGCTATCTCGTTCGTACGGCGGAAGGAGGGCTCAAGGCCAAGCTTTTCTACAAGACAGATGTGGGATACGTTGCGGTCGCGGAGCTTGCTGAAGCAGCCGAAAAAAAACACCACTACCTCTTCTCTGATGGTGGGCTGATCGATCTTCACGATGAACCTTTTCATTGGCTTCGCCAGACCAAGAGACAGATCTATCCCGAGGCGCAAACAATCGAACTCTCGACCATGGATTTCTTGCGCCTGGAGATGACACAAGAGATAAAGCTTCCTGAAGAGGCAACTCCAGCACTGGAGATCACCCACTCCCTCTTCAAAGAGCTTCGCGAATTTTTGGTTATCGACAAACCCAATATCAAAGGATTGAAGAGCGAGCTGCGTCTCTACCAGCAGACGGGTCTTCACTGGCTCTGGTTTCTCTATCGCAATGGTTTAGCTGGTTTGCTTTGTGATGATATGGGGCTTGGGAAGACTCACCAGGCGATGGCGCTGATGGCAGCTGTCGCCAACCAAAAAACGGCCCGTTTTCTTATCGTCTGTCCAACTTCGGTGATCTACCACTGGCAAGACAAACTGGCCCTCTTCTTCCCCACGCTGAAAGTCCATACCTTTCATG
>JAAKFT010000123.1 GCA_011064935.1 Chlamydiota bacterium
AGTCTCCCCGATGATAACACCATCTCTGCTGAAAGAGGCGTGAGCGTGCTCCCACACCTTTTTGGAAGAGCGAGGCGCCCAAACTGCCTGCGCACAGGGACGAATCAACGTCACCTTGCCGAATTGCTCCAGCTTTTGACCTAAGCCACTGTCAATTAATTTATAAGTCATGACAAAGAGTATACGCTACTCAGGCAATCTGTGACAAGAGGCGGCTAAAGGCCTCCTCAGTGGCCTGATCGATGACCTGGAGGCGATCCCCTTCGAAATGGGAGGTCCATGAGAGGAGAACCCCTGTATTGCCCACAATGGCGAAGCAGACCGTCCCAACCGGCTTCCCAGGGCTACCGCCGCTCGGGCCAGCGATTCCTGTGACCGCCAAGGAAAAATCTGAAATAAATTGTTGATGAGCACCTTTGGCCATCGCTTCTGCGATTTTTTCGCTGACAGCGCCGTGGGCTTGATGAAGAGTATCTGGCGAAACGGCCAGAAACCGTTCTTTGGCGCTATTGGCATAGGCCACGATCGATCCCTGAAAGTAGAGCGAAGAGTCTGGGATCTTAACCAGCCGGGCAGACATGGCTCCTCCGGTGATCGATTCAGCGAGAGCGAGAGTCATTTTTTTCTCAATAAATCGACTCTGAAGTCTCTCTTCGATCAACATGAAGCTTTCTGAGATTTTGAAAAAAAGCCAACGATAAAAAGCCAAATCACTCCGATGGTAATGGCGCTATCCGCCACATTGAAGACCGGGAAATGATAGCCCCAGAAATTGAAATGAAAAAAATCCACGACGTAGCCGTAGAGAAAGTAATCCACGATATTTCCCAGAGCTCCCGCAATAATCAATGTCAGCGGAAAGAAGATCCGACGGTTTTGATTAATGAAAATGAGGTAGATTAACATCCCCGTGATCACCAAAATCCTGATCGCAAGCAAGAGATTCTGAAAATTAGCCAGGACTCCCCAAGCAGCCCCTTTGTTAAGCGCCAAACTGATCGCAAAGTCAATACCAAGAAAATCCTGAAAGACACCTATGCCGCCATAGGGAAAGTGGGGAGAGAAACCGACAGACGGAATCAGGTAGTAGATATAGGCTTTGGTCAAAAAATCGACCAAAAGAACCGCCAGGCCGAAAAGAAGCAGCCAGGCAATTCTGGAGTAGTTGGATAACTCTCCCTTACTCAACAGGGAGGCCTTTTTCAAACTTCTCTTGAGCTTCCACAGTCATCGTCGCATAAGGAACCGCCTCCAAACGAGCCACAGGAATCTCGTTTCCCGTGATATCGCATACGCCGTAGGTGTCGCCCTCGATCTTCTCAAGAGCCCTTTCGATCTGGCGAAGAAGTTCATACTCTTTCGAAGTCAACTCAAGATTAATTCTCCGGTCAAAATCATCTGTCCCCTGATCTGCCTGATGTTGAGAATAACCTGTCGACTCATCAGGTATTTTGACCTGCTCCGTCGTACCCACGAGAGTATGAGTTAGCTGGGCTCGAAGTTCTTCCAAACGTATTTTAAACTGCTGAATTTGTGCTTTTTTTAGGGCCATAACTCCTCACTTTTGAACTTCATATTCCACTTGTTCATCGACCGATTGGATCGCTTTCATCAGCTCCCCAATATCCTTAAATCGGCGATAGACACATGCAAAGCGGATATAAGCGATCGTATCCATTATTTTCAAATACTTCATTATTATTTCGCCGATTTCTTTGGTCGATATCTCTCGAACCTGCCTTTCAATCAATTCCGTTGTGATCCTCGAAGCCAAAGTACGTACCTGCTCGTGACTAATACGTGTGTGGCGGCAAGCAGCATCGAGTCCTTTAATCAGTTTTTGCTCCTGAAAATCCTCATAACGCTCGTCGCGTTTGTGGACTTGAATCATTAATTCCACTATTTCAAAGGTGGTAAATCTCCTCGAACACTTCAAACACTCCCTACGCCTTCTGATGGCGTTAGCATCTAGAGCATTTCTTGAATCAGTGACCTTTAATTCTTCATGACCGCAGTAGGGACATTGCATATAAAAACCCTTTTTACTCTCTAAAAGAAAAGATCTGGAGGATATATTCCGATACCAATTAAATCCAGGTTTTTCTAAAGAGGGGATCAATGGTTATTCCTTCATTATTTTTTATCATAAGCCTAGTAGCTTTAATTGGCGGAGCAGAGCTGTTGGTCCGTGGAGCCACTCGCATTGCCGCGATTTGCAAACTCTCTCCTCTGGTGGTGGGCCTCACCATTGTTTCTTTCGGTACCAGCGCCCCTGAACTCGCCGTCTGCAGCCTCGCAAGCTGGCGGGGTGAGGGAGATCTCCTCATTGGAAATCTTGTCGGGAGCAACATTTTCAATATTCTCCTCGTCTTAGGCATTTCGGCGCTAATTTCCCCCATCATGGTCAAGAAAAAGCTGATCCGATGGGATGTTCCTCTGATGATTGGAGCATCGCTTCTCATGTGGTTCTTTGCCTGGGGAGGGAAGATCTACCGATGGGAGGGAGTTCTGCTCTTTGCTGGGATCATTGGTTATATTTTCTTCTCCGTTCGCTTCGGTCGAGAAAAAGAACTCCCCTCGCCTACCGCCAGACAACCCATCTGGCTACAGATTGGCATGGTAATTGTGGGGGTGATCCTTCTGGGATGGGGAGCAGATAGGCTAATCAAAAGTGCGCTTATTATGGCCAAAATAATTGGCGTGAGCGATCTGACGATCGGCTTAACCCTCACGGCCGTTGGAACCTCTCTTCCCGAGCTAGCCACCTCCGTTATCGCCGTCATCCGAGGCCAGAGAGAGATGGCTGTAGGCAATGTCATTGGAAGTAATCTTTTCAATATTCTAGCTGTTCTCGGCCTTTCCGCCCTCATCGCTCCTCATGGGATCACCGTCCCCCATAGAGCCATCACCATCGACCTTCCCATCATGATCGGCGTGGCCCTTCTCGCTCTACCCATCTTTTTCACCGGCCGCAAAATCTCCCGCCTCGAAGGACTCTTTTTTCTCCTTGCCTATAGTGGCTATCTCCTCTATCTTTTTCTCTAAAAATGTTCACCGGAATCGTTCAAGAACTTGGCAAAATCGTAGAGATCGAGAAAACCTCTGATCTCCTGCGCTACACCGTGGAGTTTCCTGACATCCTGCTTCCCGACTTAAAAAGTGGCGCCAGCGTTTCTATTGACGGCATTTGCCAGACCGTCACCACGATCAATGGCAACAGAGTCTCCTTCGATGCCATGGAAGAGACCTTGAGCAAAACTACCCTCGATACCCTCACCATTGGCCAGAAGGTCAACCTTGAGAGAAGTGCCAAAATCGGCGATGAAATCGGCGGCCATCCGCTCTCAGGACATATCTATGGCAAAACCAAGTTGCAGAAGATTGAAGCCAATATCTATACCTTCGCCTGCCCGAAAGATTGGTCACTCTACTTCTTCCCCAAAGGGTTTATCGCTCTCGATGGCATCAGCCTCACTCTCGTCGACACCCTTCCCGGCTTCTTTACCGTCCATTTCATCCCTGAGACCCTCAAACGGACAACTCTAGGCTTTAAAAAAATCGGGGAGTTTGTCAATGTCGAAATTGATTCACAAACCCAGATCATTGTCGATACCATCCATAGGAGGTTGAAAAATGACAACAATGGCACATAAACACAATCTAGACG
>JAAKFT010000124.1 GCA_011064935.1 Chlamydiota bacterium
TAATGGAAGAAAATAAAGTTACAAAAACGGGTCGGATAACGTGGCAAATTTGGGCTATCGTTTCGAAGCTCATATTTTTAAATATGAACGAGAAAGGATAGAACGAAGGTGACCCGTTAGGCGGCTCGTGTTTGTAACTTTATTTTTTGCAATTAGTATTATTGCGCCTGTAGTTCAATGGTAGAACAATAGCCTTCCAAGCTATTAGTGTCAGTTCGATTCTGATCAGGCGCTCAATTTTTATTTTTAACCAAGACTGAATCCTGCAATAGGCAGGATGCCTAGTCAAAAAACGTTTTACTGTTGAGGGACAAAGCTTGGAAACACAACAAGAAGTCACAATAAAAGATCTATTAGAAGCTGGTAGCCATTTTGGCCACCAGAAAAGGCGCTGGAATCCTAAGATGAAGCGATTCATCTTTGACGTGCGCCATAATCTCTATATCATCGACCTTGCCAAAACTTTAGAACAGCTTCGCAGCTGCATGAAGGTAGTGGAAGAGACGACCTCCCAGAGAAAGTCTATTCTCTTTGTAGGCACCAAAAAGCAAGCCAAGGCAGTCATCCGCGACTGCGCTGAGAGCTCCGGCGAGTTCTATGTCTGTGAGAGATGGCTCGGCGGGATGCTCACCAACATGAAGACCATCCGCGCATCGATTAAGACACTGGAAAAGATCGAGAAGAAACTTGCCAGTGGCGGAGGAGAAGGGCTGAAGAAGAAAGAGCTCTCCCTTCTGGCCAAAGAGCAGGTCAAGCTGGAGCGCAACCTCTCTGGAATACGGGCGATGCGTAAGAAACCGGGCCTTCTCATTGTGGTTGATCCAGGCAACGAGCATATCGCTGTGGCCGAGGCTAAAAAGCTTGGAATCCCCGTGATGGCTTTGGTCGATACTAACTGTAATCCCGATCCTATCGATTATGTGATCCCTTGCAACGATGATGCTCTGAAAAGTGTGAAGCTGATCGTTCAGGCGCTGACGCAGAAGATCATCGATAAGAAAAATGAGATGAATATTTCCGGAGAAAAAGAAGAGGCTACTGCTCCCTCCAAGGAAGAAAAAGAAAAACTGGAGGAAAAATGATGGCAGAAGTTGAAGTCACAGCGGGAATGATCAAACAGTTGCGCGAGCGTACGGGCGTGGGCATGGGCAAATGCAAAGAAGCGCTGGTAGAAGCACGCGGCGACATGGAGCTTGCGATTGCGAACTTGCGAAAGGCGGGTATCGCATCGGCAGTGAAAAAAGAGGGGCGTGAGGCCAAAGAAGGGATGATTGTAACGGGAGCGAATGATTCCACGGTTGCTCTTGTTGAGGTGAATGTCGAGACCGATTTCGTCGTAAAAAACGACAAGTTTCAGAGCTTTACCAAAGCGCTCGTCGAAGAGATCTGTCACACCTCTCCAGCCAACCTGGAAGACTTCCTCAAACAAAAGTTCTCCAAAGATTCCAAGCTGTCGATCGATGAGTTCCGCGCGGTGACGGTGCAGAGTTTGGGAGAGAATATTCAGATCAAGAGACTGGAGATCTTTCCAAAGAAGGCCGACCATTCGATAGGGATCTACTCTCACATGGGCGGCAAACTCGTGACGCTGGTAGAGATCAGCGGAAGCAAAGATGAGGTTGAACTAGCTAAGGATATCGCGATGCACATTGCGGCTGAAGCGCCGGAGTATCTCTCTTCTGACGAGATCCCTGAGCGGGTCATCGAGCATGAGAAAGAGATTGCCCAAGCGCAGATCCAAAACAAGCCTCCTCAGATCCAAGACAAGATCATTGAGGGCAAATTAAAGAGCTATTTTAATCAGGCCTGCCTGCTCAACCAACACTTTATCAAAGATACATCTATCACGGTAGATGAACTGGTGAAAAAGCGGTCCAAAGAGAGTGGAAAAGAGCTTAAACTAGTTCAATTCCTACGCTGGAAAATCGGAGAATAAGTCGTGAAGATTTTACTCAAGCTCTCTGGCGAGACTTTGATGGGCGACCTAGAGTATGGAATTCGACAAGATGCTGTTTTGCATGTCGCTAAGCAACTCAAAGAACTCCACGAGCAGAAACACGAATTAGGCGTAGTGATTGGAGGGGGTAATATCTTCCGCGGCATCCAGCAGGGATCGACGCTTGGAATCAGGAGAACGCCGGCCGATCAGATGGGAATGCTAGCCACTTTGATCAACGGCATTGCACTCAAAGAGACGCTGGTGGAGCTGGGCTGTGATGTACGTATCGTGAGCGAACTGGACTGTCCGACGATTGCGACCAAATACCAGTGGGATAAGGTGATGCGCCATCTGGCAAAGGGGCGGATAGTTCTCTTTGTGGGTGGAACGGGTCATCCTTACTTCACCACTGACACCGCTTCAGCGCTCAAAGCGAGCGAGATTGGAGCGGATATCTTTTTGAAAGCCACGACTCGTGTAGATGGAATTTACGACAAAGACCCGCGAGTCCATTCTGACGCCAAAAAGTACGATACGATCAGCTATAGCAAGCTTATCGAGCAGAAATTGGGGATTATCGACCTCACAGCTGCCACGCTTTGCATGACCAGTCAGATCCCCATCCGTGTTTTCAATTTTTACGCTGGAAGTTTGGTAGAGGCTATCTCTAAAAAACCTATTGGAACTTTAGTTTCAGGTGAATAATTATGAATGATGTTTTACAAGACACCAAGAAAAAGATGGAATCAGCCGTTGACCATCTCAAAGAAGAGCTAAAAAGCTTACGAACCGGGCGCGCCAATCCTGGCATGCTCGAAAAGGTGACTCTCGAAGTCTATGGAGCCCAGATGAGGCTGCTGGATGTGGCCACCATTTCTGTCCCAGAACCTCGGCAACTGCTGGTTTCACCTTTTGATGCCAACAACGTTCATTCGATATCCAAAGGGATTGATGCCGCCAATCTCAATGTCCAACCTGTAGTTGATGGCAACGTGGTTCGGGTCCGCATTCCAGAGATGGACGCCGCAGTCCGGGCGGAGATGGTCAAACAGTCAAAAAAGAAGTGTGAGGAAGCCAAGATCTCTATCCGCAATGCCAGGAGAGAGGGTAACGAGCTTGTGAAAAAACAGAAGTCCGATGGTGAGATTCCAGAGGACATGATGAAAAAACAAGAGAAAAACATCCAGGAACTGACCGATAAGTTCTGCAAAAATGTGGATGAGGTCGGCTCAGAGAAAGAGAAGGAGATTCTCACGATTTAGAGTCTCTTGCTCTAAATTGTTTTGCCAAGTAGAATCTTTGCATTAATATTAACCTGAGTTTTGGGTTAGTACAGGTTCTGTTCTGGCCCCATCGTCTAGCCTGGTCCAGGACACCAGATTTTCATTCTGGTAACAGGGGTTCGAATCCCCTTGGGGTCAACAATAGTGGTTTTCAATTGAAATCGCTATAACTAGCTATCTATATGATGTTTGTTATATAGCTGGATAATTACGGGTCTTTAGCTCAGTCGGTAGAGCACCTCACTTTTAATGAGGGGGTCGATGGTTCGAGCCCATCAAGACCCAGTTTTGAGGGATAAATACGATGGCGCTCAGAATCTTGCCACCTCGGTGCGCTGCTGCGCACTCTCGGACAAACATCTCTCCGATGACCCTCCACTGGAGGCTCATCTCCGGTGTTTGTGGTTCGAGCCCATCAAGACCCAAAGTAAATGGG
>JAAKFT010000125.1 GCA_011064935.1 Chlamydiota bacterium
GGCATTGAGTTGGGGTGGCAGAGTCTACTGATTATTGTGGTGACGGCGACGCTCTCTGCGGTTGGAACGGCAGGGATTCCTGGCGCTGCTCTGGTGACCCTATCCATTGTCTTGAGTTCAGTCGGATTGCCTTTAGAGGGGATTGCGATTATTGCTGGTATCGACCGTTTTCGAGATGTCGCCAGCACGGTTACCAATATTTTAGGGGATGCTGTGGTCTCTGTCTATGTGGCAAAGACTGAGGGAGAGCTCAATGAGGCGCAGTATAATAGTGGAGAGTATGTGAGCTATGAACAAGGCTCAGTTTCTCAAGATAATAAGGCTATACAGCCGGAGAATTAGGTATGGCACAAGAAATTGAAGTCACCCTTCCAAAACTAGGCGAGAGCATCGTCGGTGCGACGGTAGTTCAGCTGCTGAAAAAAGTGGGTGAACCCATTGCGGTTGATGAAGCGCTTTTGGAAGTCTCTACGGAGAAGGTGAATTCTGAGATACCCTCTCCTGTAGCTGGTGTTCTCAAGGAGATTTTAGTTGTTGAGAACCAAGAGATCGAAGTGGGCGCCCTGCTCGCACGCATCAATGTTGAGGTGGAAGTAGGAGCAGCCCAGAGCGATCTGAAGGAGAAAATCCTTCCCCGATCCACCCCCTCTCCTTCTGAAGGAAAGGGGGGCAAAGAGGAGATCTATTCTCCGGCGGTCTTACGTCTAGCCCAGATGGAGGGGATTGCGATCGATACCCTCCGCAAGATCGGTGGAACGGGTGAGGGAGGACGTATCACCAAAAAAGACCTCAAACACTACATAATAGAGAATCAAACACAAAAAGTTCCCACTACACAACAAGGCCCAGAAGAGCGGATCAAGCTGTGTGGCATGCGAAAAGCGATCGCTGACAATATGGTGCGCTCTTTTTATGAGGCTCCACATGCCTCGGTGATAGTTGAAGCTGATGTGACCGATGTAATGAAGCTTATCGCCCGTGAAAAGGAGCGATTTCAACAGAGCCATGGTGTAAAACTCACGGTCACCAGCTTTCTGATTCAGGCTCTAGCTAAAGCGGCGCAGCAATTTCCCATGCTCAATGCCTCGCTAGAAGATGAAACAATCATCATCAAGCGATATATCAACGTGGGTATTGCGGTAAATGTTGAGAAGGGATTGATCGTTCCGGTCATCAAAAACTGCCAGGAGCGCAACCTAGTCAGTATCGTGAAGGCGGTTGCCGATCTATCGACGAGGGCGAGAGCGAGCAAACTAGCTCCCGATGAAGTCTCAGAAGGGACGATTACGCTGACCAACTTCGGCATGACAGGAGCACTCATGGGAGTGGCGATTATCCGCTATCCCGAAGTGGCTATCGTGGGGGTTGGAACGGTGCAAAAACGGGTGGTTGTTCGGGAAGATGACTCTTTCGCAGTGCGTAAGATGGTCTATATCTCATTGACTTTCGATCACCGCATTATCGATGGGATTTACGGCTGCCAATTCTTAACTGCTTTCAAAAACCACCTCGAATCCATCTCAAGCGTCTGAAAAACCGGGCTTACCATCAAAGGTATAGAGGTTTTCACTCTTGATCACATCCATTCTTGCATCCGCTAATCTATGAATCAGTGAGCCGATCACCTGCGGAGAGACCATACTGTTTCCCTGAAAGCGGCAGCGCCACTGGTCAATGCAGAAAGTATCAGGATTACCCTCTGGCCATACTCTAACACCACGATTAGTGATGGATTGGAGTTGGAGAGAGGGGGTTTCTAGTCCAAAGAGCTGCTCTTGGATCTTCCCTACGGAGTCGTGAGAGTAGAGATAAACATCGACGCCGATGAGCTCCCGTTTTACAGAGATAGGGTGCGAGCCAATATGAGCTGCCACCTCATGTTTGGGAAGCTGGGTATAATCGACCGCTTTGAGTTTTTCGGGTCTCATGCCTAAACGGTCGACCACAGCCTCGGCAAATTCGCGCGTTCCTACCTTTTTCCGGCTCACACCCTCTTTGTAGATATCTTTGGTGTGAATGCCATCTTCTAAAGTCTTCAGCCAACCATTGTGGATGCGACTGGCTGCTTCAGGCTGTTGAATATATAGGAGCATCTGAATCGCCCCGAGCAGAAGCGCAGAAGGATTGGCGATATTTTTTCCCGCCAATCTGGGTGCTGAGCCATGAATCGCCTCAAACATCGCCCCCCTTTCTCCGATATTTGCTGAACCGACGAGGCCTACAGAGCCCGAGAGTTGGGCGCCGACATCGGAAAGTATATCGCCGTAGAGGTTAGCTAGTACCACCACATCAAAAGCTTCTGGAGAGTGGGCAAATTTGGCCGCTCCAATGTCGATGATCCAATGCTCCTTCTCGATTTTTGGGTACTCCTCGCCAATTTCATCAAAGACCTTGTGAAATAGTCCATCGCTCATCTTGAGAATGTTATCTTTGGTGAAGGTGGTGACCTTTTTGCGGCCATAATGCTGGGCATATTCAAAGGCGAAGCGAGTGATTTTCTCACAAGCGGGCCGACTGATTAGCTTGACTGCTTCACAAACATCCGGTGTGAGCTGGTATTCGATGCCGGTATAGAGATCCTCTTCATTTTCTCGAACAATGACCAGATCCATCTCCGGGTGTTTGGTCTCGACGAAGGGAGCATAAGAGATACAGGGGCGCACATTAGCGTAGAGACCCATGGCGCCGCGGATGGTGACATTAACACTTCGATACCCCCCTCCCTGAGGAGTGGTGATGGGCGCTTTTAGGAAGACCTTGGTTCGGCGGATCGACTCCCATGCTTTCTCATTGATGCCCGCAGCCTCTCCGGCAAGATAGACCTGCTCTCCAATCTCGATAGTCTCAATCTCAAGCTCAGCACCACCTTCTTGGAGAATATGAAGCGTTGCTTCCATGATCTCGGGTCCAATTCCATCGCCATATGCCACCGTGATTGGATGTTTTTTTGCCATGTTGCCTCACCATTTTTAAAAGAGAATAATATAGATAATTTTTTGCATGACTTCAAGGGATTTCCAAGATACAATCACTTCTATGTTTCAAAAATTATTAGCTAAGCAAAAACAACATCTCGATTACTATTTCTCCCATTTTGATGAAAAGCAGTGCCAGAAGATCTTCGAACAAATCATGCGCTGCACGGGCATTCTCTTTTTTACGGGTGTTGGAAAGAGCGGATTTATCGCCCAAAAGATCGCTGCTACGATGATGTCCGCGGGCACAAAGGCCCTATTTCTATCACCTATCGATGCCCTCCATGGCGACCTCGGGATGATCTCCAACCAAGATACCGTCATCTGCTTGAGCAAAAGTGGCGAGAGTGAAGAGCTTTTGCGCTTGCTGCCCGCTCTGCGCAACAAGGGGGCTTCTATTATTGCGATTACTTCCAACCGCGCCTCTACTTTGGTCCAAGGTGCCGATCTCTCCTTTGAATTGCCCTGCGAGAGCGAGTTCTGCCCCTATGATCTCGCACCCACCACCTCGACGGAGATCCAACTCCTTTTTGGCGATCTGCTTGCCATTGCATTGATGGAAGCCAAAGGTGTGACTCTCGATTCTTTTGCTGAGAATCATCCTGGAGGAAGGATCGGTAGACGTGT
>JAAKFT010000126.1 GCA_011064935.1 Chlamydiota bacterium
GTCCAGAGCGATGAGTTGCGGAAGATCTGGAAGAGCGTAAGCGAAGAGGCTGAGAGTGATATCTGCAAAGTTTTGGTGGGAGAAGGGGAGTTTTGGGAGCAGATTCTCTACAAAGTCATTGCAGAAGATAACTTTGGCGCCGACCGCATCGATTACCTCTTGCGAGATGCGTACTACACCGGCGTGGGTTATGGACACTTTGATTTCCATCAGTTAATCGATACCCTTCGCATCCTTCCTCAAGGAATCGGTGTTTCCATCAGTGGCGTCCAGTCGGTAGAGTCCCTCTGGATCGCCCGATATATGATGTTCGCCCGCGTCTACCATCATCCCAAACTGCGCGTCTATACCCATCACATGAATCGTTTTATTAGCGGGCACTTTCCAGCATCTTGGGATCTTGAAATCTATTTGCAACAGACCGACTACACTATCCTGACTCTCATGGCAGAAGAGGCGAGAAGGGGAGATTACGATGCATGCTGTCTGCTAAAAATGGAAGAACCCTATCAAGAAATTGTTCTGGAGGATGAATCCAAAGATGAGCAGCTGCTTAATAAGTATGATGGGGATCTCTTTGTTGATTATCTCAAGCCGACAGGTGGCAGCCGGGAGTTTGGTGTCGTCGATGAAGAGCAAAATCTCCTCTCTTCCAAAGAGGCCTCCTCGTTTATTTACGAAATCCCCGTTGGAGGCAAGCCCCTCCGCCTTTTTGTAAAACCCTCCAAGGTGGATGAGATTAGAACGTGGCTGCGGGCTGAAGCTTAGCGCGTATCTCCTCTTCAATCTGCTCTTTTTGACTCTCCTCAATCTCGAATTGATGGGAAATTCTCCCCTCTGACAAGAGTAATATCCGATCCGAGAGAGTCAACGCATCTCGGAAATCATGAGTGACCAAGAGGATGGTCTTTCCGTAGTTTTTGCGGATATCTGTCAGCAATCCATAGAGCTCTTCACGCACAATCACATCGAGTGATCCGAAGGGCTCATCGAGTAGAAGAATCGGCCGATTTTGCAGCAATGCCCGAGCCAAGGCGACCCGTTGCTTCATACCCCCTGAGAGCTCGTCAGGATAGAGATTTTCGCACCCCTTGAGTCCCATTCGCTCAAGAAGAACCAGCGCTTCGTTTTCGAGATTTTTCTTCTCGTTTCGCCGTCCCAATTCCGAGAAGAGCAGCATATTTTCTACCACATTGCGCCATGGCAGGAGAAGGTCTTTTTGGTGCATATAAGTAATGAGTTCTGCCCCTTCGGGCAGCTGCTGACCATCGATTAATATAATTCCTTGATCGGGCGAAATTAAACCAGAGATTAGACGAAAAAGAGTGGTCTTACCCGAACCGGAGAGGCCAATTAAAGAGACAATTTCACTCTTTGAAAGTTCGAAAGAGATTCCATTTAATAATTTTTTGGATTCATAGGCAAAGTGAACATCATTGACTCGAAGCATAATTTCTAGACGCAAATATTAAGAAAGAATAAACTATAGCCTTGAAATCAATATATTCCTAGGGGGAATTATTATGGGTGGTACCACGGAAGTTCATGAAATAGATCGAACAAGAATATTCGGCGAGCAGACTTTGAAAATGACAGAAGGGTTTTTAGACACTCCTTCCAAGTCTTTTAACGTTGTTTTTTGTCCTGAAGTCAGCTGTTTTTGCTGCTGTATTGGTGGGAGAGGAAGTGAAAGGCTGGCAGCGGTGTTCGCTGTAGCCGTTGCGGTAGGTTCGTCTATCGTCACCGCTGTTTTTGCTCTGGGTTCATTTGCAGAGGCATTACAATGCGCGGATAAAGCGAGTCAAGCTCAGAAACAGATCAACCCACAAGATGAAGCTTCTACTCCACAATTAACACCTCAACAGAAGATCGTCTATGAACGTTCAGCCAGTCTACTTCAAAAGAAATGTCATGAGAGAGTAGGGGTCGGCTTGAGCCAAACCACTTTGGCTGTTGGTTTGGGGTTTCTTTCCGTCGCTTTTATTTTCGTATTGCTTGAAGCAGAAACCATGGCATTGCCTATTGCTCTACCGGGCATAGGCCTGGCCGGAGGTGGTGTAGTAGGTTATTTCGGTAATGCGACTGTCTACCACTATCGAAAAGAGAAAGAGAGAGAAAATGGCCAGAGTGATCCTGCAGCTCTCAGAGCGGCTCTTGAGGTGCTCCGTTCACCCCCTTCCCATGTCTCAGAATCAGTTGATGCGTCAACTTTTTCTGCATCTCCTCCTCTTTACGGGAATGGCATTTTTTCATGTTGATGGCCCTTCCACTGTTTTCGTATACGCCAGTAATGTTGATGCAGGGAATCAGTACCGTTCTGACTCCTCTATTTCTGACTTCGGTTCTGAGAGCGACCAAAACTAAATCTAGTCCTGCTTTCTAGGTAGCCTGATCTAAGCTTAATGAAAGAGTTCCTCTCGGAGCTCTTTTTTTTTAACCCTTGTTTCCACAATTAATCATAAGTTAATTTTGAGTTAATACTGGGTTAATACTTATATGTTATAATTGTTGTAGAGTTAATAAGGAGTAAGGTTATGAATATCAACCCGACCTACAACATAGCCCCCAGTGTAGCTTCTCCTCAGCCAAGGTTGCATAAATCCTTCGAACAGTACGCAAAAGCGAAGGAGGCCTTCAAAGCAGCTTGGAGAGGAGCAGAGGGCTCCCCTCCGTCCCTAAGAGAACGTGTTCAATCGACAGACGACTCCGGATTTGCCGGCTGGAAGGCCTTTTTCAGAGCCCTCTGCGCGGCATATGATGACTCAGATTTTATGATGATCTTCTTCGAGCTCCTCTACGCGGTCCCTGCTCGAGGAAGCAGATGGATTGGGACGGTCTTAAAAGTCACCGGAGCCACAGCCAATGTGATCTCCAAGCTGGGAGTAGTCTTAGGCTTTGTCTCGATCTTCTACCTCTATCATACCACACGAGATGCCTACAAAAAGTTCAAAATGGCCGCTACAGCCTTCAAATGTGGAGAGTTTGCGGCTGGTTTCTACTTTGTGCTTGGAGGCTCTAGCCGAGCCACTTTTGCCGGCGGTATCGCTGCTAAACCCATCAAACAGGCCTTTGTCTGGGCCGGAATGGGAGCCAATAGCGCAGTAACATTTATCTTTAAGTATGCTACCCCTTTCGCCTTCTTAGTCGGAAGTACGATGAGTGGGGTTCGGAAGGTTTGGGAGATGAGCCGAACCATCAAAGCCTACAGAAATTTCAAAAACCATGTCTTCACCAGAAAGGATGAAGGGCTGGCTGGAGTGATTCGCACCCTTGAAGAAGAGCTCAATGCGCCCGATGATATTTATGATATTGGTGATAAAGGAAGATTTATCTACAACGACTGCGTCAAAAAGACCTTCATCGATAGTCGTTACACAAGTGGAAAGCGATATGAAGGTCTTCG
>JAAKFT010000127.1 GCA_011064935.1 Chlamydiota bacterium
ATCTTTTAGCTGGGAACTTTGCGTTCGAACTCGGTGACTTACAAAAGTCACCTTCGTTCTCCACGCTTCGTTCACAGCAAAAATCTTTCGTCCGATTTTCTCATCTTAAATTTAATCAACTATAACCTGAACTTCGGGTTTTACTTCCTCGTACTCAGGGACTTTATACCATTCGCGAAAAATAAAGCCACAAATTCACGTCAACTATACACGTTCAAGCTGAAGAATTGCTTTTCGAACCTGGGTCTGTCTTTGAATTTCACACCTTGAACCTCGTTCGCATAGAGGCGAGAGAGGTTCAAGGATAAAGTTGTGAAAAGCGGTTGTCAAATAAGAGGTTGTCCTTTAACCTGTGCAATTCGAGATAAAAGATCATAGCAGAAGGAAAAGATAATCATGTCATTTGAAAATGCTAAAGAGAACTTGAAAGAGTTTGGAAAGGAGCTAGGCTTAGAAGGGTTGACCTACGATGAAAACAACACCTGTATTTTGGGTATCGATGATGAATTTTCGATGCACCTGACCTATGAACCTAACTCAGACCGCCTCTACGTCTACTCTCCACTCCTCGATGGTCTGCCAACAAACGAATCGATTCGTGTGAAGCTCTATGAAAAACTTCTCGAAGGATCGATGTTGGGTGGACAAATGGCTGGTGGCGGCGTCGGTGTTGCTGTAAAAGAAGAGCTCATTTTGTTGCATTGTGTCATGGATATGGCCTATGCAGCCACGACATTATTGCGAGCCTTCGCCCCACTCTACGTTGAGACTGTAGAGAAGTGGAGAAAGGTCTGTACTGATATCTGCGAAGGACGTGAGCCAACGATTGAGCCTATTGTACCTACTCCTCCAACCGGTCAACTTCCTGAAATGGGAGGGCCTGGGCCAGGGGTCATAAGAGCATAGAGAGCAACTATTAATAAACTCAGAGGTGTCTAGACACCCTCTCAAACTCACAAGGGAAGAGTCATGAATTATGTATTTATTGCAGGACATCTAGGTGCGGATGCTGAAGAACGTTTTACTGCGACAGGTAAGAGAGTGGTCTCATTGCGTGTGGCCTGCAAGGTTAGGCAAGGAGGCAAGGATGACACCATCTGGTGGCGTGTCAATGTCTGGAATGATAGATTTGATAAGATGATTCCTTATCTCAAAAAAGGCAGTGGTGTCATTATTGTTGGTGACCTAAACAAGCCTGAGACCTACGTCGATAAAGAGGGAAACACCCGTGTATCCTTGACGATCTCCGCCGAGAGTATTAAGTTTAGTCCCTTTGGCAAGCCCACCGATCGGAATGGTCCGCAACAAGAAGGTGGCGTGCCTTTTGCTGGCGCTCCAGCCTCTTCTCCAGCCTCTTCTCCTGCAGCTGCTGAGCAGTTTGCCACTTATGCCACGGGTGCTAGTGGAGGAAATGCTCCTGATCAAAATGTTGGAGACGACCTTCCATTTTAATTTGAACTGGAGGCAATTTTATGCTCTTTTCAGCCATTGCGGATCTCTCAAAAAGGAAGGAAGCTGAGCTTGTCGCGGTTCCTTTTTGGGAAAAACCGACACCAGCTACCCCATTAAAAACACTAGCAACCGTCGTCAAACCTCCTATCTTAGCCAAAGATTTTACGGGTAAGGAAGGGGAGATTTCGTTGCTTTATCCAAAAGGGGGGAAGGAGAAGAGATTAGTCCTCATTGGGTTAGGCAAAGAGAGCGAGTTGAGTGTTGATGGGCTTAGAAGGGTCTACTCGACTCTTGTAAAGTTCTGCTTAAAAAAGAAGCTCTCTAAAATCAATCTTCTTCTGCCCAATATTGTTGCACTCAGAACCATTACTTTAGAGGAGTGTTTACAAGGCATCTGTGAAGGTGTTTTGTTGACCAACTACCAGTGGAACCGGAAAACAACAGCCAAAGAGAAAAGCCATTTTCTGAAACACGTCACATTAGTGGGCACCCTTCCCCAAACGCTCGGAATGGTTCGTCCAATTGAAGAGGTAGCCGAAGCTGTCTATTTAACTCGCGATCTGATTAACGAAAATGCCGACGTCGTCACCCCTCACTATCTTGGAGAGGTCGCTCTTGGATTGTCTAAAAAGTTTCCAGCGATCAAATCCACTATTTTCGACAAGAAGAGGATTGAAAAAGAAAAGATGGGACTTCTCTTGGCCGTGAGTCAAGGAGCTGCTACGGAACCTCGATTTATCATCTCTCGTTATGAAGGGAACCCGAGATCTAAAGACCACACACTTCTTGTGGGAAAAGGAGTTACTTTTGATAGTGGCGGGATCAATCTTAAGCCGACTGGTCATATTGAAACCATGCGCGAGGATATGTCTGGAGCTGCAACAGTTCTTGGAACCCTTGCAGCAGCGGCAGCCACTAATCTGAAAGTCAACCTAACTGTCGTGGTCCCCGCAACCGAAAATGCAGTAGATGCCAAGAGCTACAAACCAGGTGATATTTTTACCAGTTACTCCGGAAAAACCGTTGAGGTCGTAAATACCGACGCAGAGGGGAGATTGATTTTAGCCGATGCTCTCTCCTATGCAATTAAACACCTTAAGCCTACTAGAGTTATAGATTTAGCTACTCTGACGGGCTCAATGGTAGTGGCTTTAGGCAATGGGATTTCAGGTTTCTTTTCGAATGATGTGAAGCTAGCAAAGCAACTCTTAGATGCAGGGAATTCTACCTCAGAGTTGCTTTGGCAAATGCCTCTCCACAAGCCCTATAAAGAAGGGCTTAAGTCAGATGCAGCAGATCTAAAAAACTGCGCCTCAGGCAGAGCTGCGGGCTCCATCACAGCCGCTCTCTTCCTCGAAGAATTTGTGGGTAAAGTAGCTTGGGCCCACATCGATATTGCTGGAACTGCTTTTATCGACAAGGAATTTCACTATTGGCCGAAGTCCGCCGTAGGTTTTGGCGTCCGACTTTTGGTCGATTTTCTTAAAAAAATATCAAGATAATCTTTCTTGTAAGAATCTTAGGCTCATAGATTTAAAAACATTCCTCTCTGACTCAGAGAGAGCTCTGTGATTTTTTTACTAAAGTCTCTCTGAAAATATTCCGATAGAGCCAGTAGGCATTTACTCAAACATGGGAGGAAAGCCATGCCCAAAACCCGTAAACGAAAGGCTTCTGTTAAGAAAGCGTCTTCAGCTAAAAGAACAGTTGCTCGCCGAAAAGTAGCTAAGAAAGCAGCTGCTCCTAAGCGTAAAGTTGCTAAGAAGAAAGCAGCTCCTAAGCGTAAAGTTGCTAAGAAGAAAGCAGCTCCTAAGCGTAAAGTTGCTAAGAAGAAAGCA
>JAAKFT010000128.1 GCA_011064935.1 Chlamydiota bacterium
CAATTTTTGTGCAGATTTGAGGCAAAATTTTGAGAGCATGTGTAAACACATGGTCGATAAATTTTGTCGCAAAGATGCCAAAAAGGGCAGTTTTAGCAAACAAATGGAGTTTCGAAAGAGGTCTAATAGTCCGATTTTAATGCGCTTCAACACCCGCCCTCCATCTCATCGCAGAAAGCTCGCTTAAGAAGCTCACTAAGAGCCCGACGAGCTTCGGAGAGGGCTTTTTTTGTCCACTTATCGCCTAGCAGCGGAAAACTGTTCTTTCTGATCTCATTCATGATGATGATATTGGGAGCTAGCAGATCTGTGAGATAATCATCCGGTAGCATCCCGAGAGAGATCGAACCCTGATGAAGATATCCATGACGGGTTTTTCTCTGAGCGGCGCCACCGACTTTTCTCCCACTGATCATCACATCATACTTGGTAGGCTTTGCCATGCAAAAATTCTTGCAGCACGGGTCCGGGGCCTCTGGCTCTTCTGGGAGAAGTTCAGGAGCCCCACCAATAAATTGTTGAATCGCCCAAAGCACACGCTCGTTGATAAACGCGTAGTTGTCTAAAGGACGCTGAGAAAAGGATGGATGCATCGCCGGTATCAATACCGAAAAAGCGAGATCACAATTATGAAAGACTATTCCCCCACCAGTTGGACGCTTGGCTAGATGCAACCCATGGGCAACCACCGCTTCGAGATTGAGAAATTTGATCGGATCGACAAAATGGCCGTAGGTGGCAGAGTCCCCCGCCCAATCATAGAGATGGAGTATAGGAGTTTGTGTATTTTCCATATCCAAAAGAAGCGCACTATCGATAGCCATATTTTCTTCAGCGCTTCTTTTTCCACTGTCAATAAGTTTCCAGACCATAATAACTACAAATTAATGGCTTTAGCTTAAAGTAAATTTAGCAAAAATACAACCATTCTATCTCGCTCTCAGGGATTAAAAAAATTAATTTAAACAGCCCTCTATACGAATAAAAAAATGGGGATAGAATATTTATTCTTCATTCAGTATATCTCTGAAAAAAAGAGAGAACATTATGTTTGAAAAATTTACCAATCGAGCCAAACAGGTCATTAAACTGGCAAAAAAAGAGGCTCAGAGACTCAATCATAACTATTTGGGCACAGAACATATCCTGCTAGGATTATTGAAGCTAGGCCAAGGCGTTGCTGTCAATGTACTGCGCAACTTGGGCCTAGACTTTGATATTGTGAGGCAAGAGGTCGAACGCCTGGTGGGTTATGGTCCTGAGATCCAAGTCTACGGCGAGCCAGCTCTGACGGGAAGAGTGAAAAAGGTCTTTGAGTTTGCCAACGAGGAGGCCGCCAACCTTGGCCACAACTATGTGGGAACAGAACACCTTCTGCTAGGCCTGCTGCGACAGACTGACGGTGTCGCCGCACAGGTGCTCGAAAATCTGACAGTCAACTTAGATGAGGTGCGGAAAGAGGTCCTCAAAGAGTTGGAGACCTTTAATCTCCAGCTTCCTCCTTCTGGTGGCCCCGGAGGTCCCTCTCAAAAAGCACCAGAGAAGGGAGGAACAGAGAAACTACCCGCCCTTCGAGCTTATGGATATGATCTGACAGATATGATGCGCGAAGGCAAGTTGGATCCCGTGATCGGACGACAAAAAGAGATTGAGCGGTTAATTCTCATCCTCTGTCGTCGTCGCAAAAACAATCCCGTGCTTCTCGGAGAAGCAGGAGTTGGAAAGACCGCCATCGTTGAGGGGCTGGCGCAAGCCATTATCAGAGGCGAAGTTCCGGACAACCTGCGCAAAAAACGGCTTATAACGCTTGACCTCGCCCTGATGATCGCAGGGACCAAATACCGCGGACAGTTCGAAGAACGGATCAAAGCGGTCATGGAAGAGATCAAGAAAAATGGCAACATCCTCCTTTTCATCGACGAACTCCACACGATTGTCGGCGCTGGAGCTGCTGAGGGAGCGATTGATGCCTCCAATATCTTAAAACCCTCCCTCTCCCGCGGAGACCTCCAATGTATCGGAGCCACCACCCTCGACGAGTACCGCAAACATATTGAGAAAGACGCTGCACTAGAGCGTCGCTTCCAAAAGATCATCGTACAACCCCCCTCTGTGGATGAAACGATTGAAATTCTTAGAGGCCTTAGGAAAAAATACGAAGAACACCACGGTGTGACCTATACCGATGAGGCTTTGGTCGAAGCTGCTACCCTTTCTGATCGCTATATCCACGGAAGATACCTTCCGGACAAGGCAATCGACCTGATCGATGAGGCCGGCGCCAAAATGAGAGTGGCAGCGATGGGACAGCCTTCGGATATCTCTCAATTAGAGAGCGAAATCGAAGAGACTAAGCGAGCCAAGGAGAAGGCGATCAGCACCCAGGAGTATGAAAAAGCGGCACGCCTACGCGATGATGAGAAAAAGTTGCGCGAGAAACTACATGCGCTCCGCACCGAATGGGAGACTGTCAAAGAAGAACATTTTGTCCCAGTTGACGAAGAGATCGTAGCACAGGTCGTTGCGAGTCAGACCGGGATTCCTGTCACCCAACTCACCGAAGCAGAGACTCAGAAACTGCTCAAAATGCAAGAGACCCTTCGCACACAGATTATCGGCCAAGATGATGCCGTCGACGTGGTTTGTAAAGCTATTCGTCGCGGAAGAACGGGTATCAAAGACCCCAACCGTCCAACAGGCTCCTTCCTCTTCCTCGGCCCTACCGGCGTAGGAAAAACCCTTCTTGCACGGTTGCTCGCACAGCACATGTTTGGCGATGAAGATGCACTAATTCAGATCGACATGTCCGAATACATGGAGAAATTTTCTGTTAGCCGCATCACAGGACCTCCTCCAGGCTACGTAGGCTATGAAGAGGGCGGGCAGCTCACCGAACAGGTACGTCAACGTCCCTATTGTGTCGTTCTTTTCGATGAGGTCGAGAAAGCCCATCCCGACGTGTTGGATCTCCTGCTACAAATACTCGAAGATGGTCGTCTGACCGATGCCTATGGCCGCAAGATCGACTTCCGCCATGCTATCATCATCATGACCTCCAACCT
>JAAKFT010000129.1 GCA_011064935.1 Chlamydiota bacterium
TTCTGCCGATGTTCAAATCGCTATTTTAACCGAAAGGATCGCAGAGTTAACAGATCATTTGAAACTCTCTCCTAAAGATCACAATTCTCGACTTGCCCTCCTTAAACTGGTGGGTCAACGACGTAAGCTTCTTGAATACCTCAATTCAACAGATACTGAGAGGTATAAGAATCTTATCAAGAGATTAAACCTTAGAAAGTAAATTTTAATTTTCTGCACTATCCACAACCCACTGGCAGCGACTAGGAGCGCATCATAATGGAACGAAAAATCAAAAAGGTTCTTTATGCCGAAGGCAAAGAACTAACCTTTGAAACCGGAAAAATCGCCAAACAGGCCAATGGAGCGGTAGTTGTCACATGCGGAGAGACTATAGTCTTTTCCTCCGCTTGCGCTTCCTCGAGAGCAGGAGAAGAGATCGACTTTCTTCCCATGAGAGTCGACTATCAAGAAAAATTTTCATCAGCTGGCAAAACCCTCGGTGGTTTTATTAAGCGTGAAGGACGGCCCTCAGAAAAGGAGATTTTGACCTCTCGCCTTATCGACCGTCCAATTAGGCCGATGTTTGAGGACGGTTACCACGATGATGTTCAGATCCTTGCTTATGTCTGGTCCTATGATGGGCTCAATCAGCCCGACCCACTCGCCCTCTGCGCAGTCTCTGCAGCGCTTTCGATCTCTGACATTCCTCTGATCAAACCGATCGCCGGAGTTCGTGTCGCTTTTGTCGATCAGAAGTTTGTCATCAATCCTACCAGTGATGAGATGGAAAAATCCAAACTCGACCTTCTTCTGGCAGGCACTGAAGATGCCATTTTGATGATCGAAGGATATTGCGATTTTCTAACTGAAGAGCAGGTCCTTGAAGCAATAGAAACAGGTCACCAATCGATACGCGCTATCTGCAAAGGCATTGCTGAGTGGCAAAAAGAGGTTGGCAAGCCTAAAAATCGCAAAACTCTACGTCCCCTCTCTGAGGATCTCGTCAAACTCGTCGACAAACAGGTCAAAGAGCCTCTCAAAAAATCTATCCGCATAGCTGAGAAGCAAGAGCGCGGTGATGCCCTGGCCGAGATCGAGCAGACCCTCATAACCACACTGATCCCCGAAGGGACAGAGGAGCCTGCATATTCACTAGTCAGTATTAAGGGAGCCTTTAAAAAGATCACCGCCAAATATATGCGGCAGATGATACTCGACGAGGGTGTCCGCACTGACAAACGAAGCGTTAAAGATATCCGGTTTATTGATGTAGAGCCTTCCCTATTACCACGTGCTCATGGAAGTACCCTCTTCACTCGCGGAGAGACACAAGCCCTCGCTGTCTGTACCCTTGGTGGGGAGAGCATGGGACAGCGTTTTGAGGATCTCAATGGTGATGGACTAAGACGTTTCTATCTGCAGTACTTTTTCCCTCCCTTTTCCGTTGGTGAGGTGGGTCGCGCAGGTCCTCCAGGACGACGAGAAGTCGGACACGGAAAGCTCGCCGAAAAAGCTCTGACCTATTCCCTACCCTCTCTCGATGAGTTTCCATATACCATTCGCTTAGAATCTAACATCACAGAATCTAACGGCTCATCCTCGATGGCCTCTGTCTGTGGCGGCTGTTTGGCCATGATGGATGCTGGAGTTCCTATCAAACGTCCCGTTTCTGGGATCGCCATGGGTCTTATCTTAGAAGGCGATAGATACGCCATTCTCTCTGACATTTTGGGATTAGAAGACGCCCTCGGGGACATGGACTTCAAGATTACTGGGGATGGCGAAGGGATTACCGCCTTCCAGATGGACATCAAGGTTGAAGGGATCACCGTCGATATCATGAGAGCGGCGTTAGCTCAAGCCAAAGAAGGTCGTATTCACATCCTTGGTAAGATGCTCGAAGTGCTTCCTAAGCCTAAAGAAGAGATGTCGATCTACGCCCCTCGTATCGAAACGGTCAAAATCAATCCTAGCAAGATCGCCACTATCATCGGCCCAGGGGGCAAGCAGATCCGAGCCATCATCGAGCAGACCGGTGTTCAGATAGACATCAATGATGAAGGAGTAATAAGCATCGCCTCATCCAATAATGATGCAATGGCCCAAGCCAAGTCGATTATCGAAGGACTTGTTAGTGATGTAGAAGTTAACAAGACCTACCACGGCAAAGTGACCTCAGTAGTCCAATTTGGTGTCTTTGTAGAAATTCTCCCCGGAAAAGAGGGGCTCTGTCATATTTCAGAGCTTTCAGATGGACGGGTGCAAAATATCTTCGAGTACATCAAAAATGGAGACCCGATCAAAGTCAAGGTGCTCGACATCAACGAGAGAGGCCAGCTCAAGCTCAGCCGCAAAGCCACGTTGGATAACCAAACGACCAGCCAAGAAGTCCATAGCTAAAAGAGCCCGTACAGAAATAATTTACCCATTTCTGCTAACACACCATCTTCATCTGATTTGTTGCAAATTCTTGCAAACTAATAAGTTTGCAAGAATTTGCGCCGCGCATCTGAAGCGCTGAGTTATAGTTGATTAAATTTAAGATGATAAAAATCGGACGAAAGATTTTTGCTGTGAACGAAGCGTGGAGAACGAAGGTGACTTCTGCAAATCTGCGAGTTCAAGCGCACAGTTATCATCGAAAAGATACGGGTAGAATTTTTTCATTCTAGATTTAAACAACTATACCACTTATCGAAATGCGCCTTACATCTCGGTCCTTCAGGGCCGAGATGTAAGGCGCTCTTTTTTGAGTCAGATTTTAGTTATGAGTTTGTTGATTTTCAATATATTCTCGAATTTTTGCAAGAGAAGCTCCTCCGCATGATCCTGCGAAATAACTTGGAGAGACCACAAGTTCTTACCCCACAATGCTCGACAGATACTCTCATATAGTTGATTAAATTTAAGATGAGAAAAATCGGACGAAAGATTTTTGCTGTGAACGAAGCGTGGAGAACGTAAGTCCTTAAAAAGCCCCCTGTCTTAGCGTAGTTGTCGCATTTAAATGAGCAAGGAGTTCATAGAAAAATGCAGACACATTATACAAAATCCTTTAAAATAGAAGCAGTTAAG
>JAAKFT010000013.1 GCA_011064935.1 Chlamydiota bacterium
CCTGGACCAATGGTTCGAAAAAAACGCATCCTTCTAATTTGAAGAAGTTCCCATGCATTCTTTTTCGTTATGCATCGCAAGCGATCATCTTCCTCCCAACTCATTGCTGATCTTTGAAGTTGAAATCGTAGAAGCCAATCCTTCTACCGAGGAGGTCGCCAACCAGAGCAGCTCATAGTGTTTGGCTACACAAGTTGCTCATATTTATGTTTTAGGATGACTGCTTTTTTATCTCGCAGATAATCTCTCAATGGCGCAACAGACATTCGAGGGTCATTGTTGCCTTTTTCTTGAATTAAATGGAATTCCCCTGCGATAACAAATCGTCGTGACATACTATGCTTAGTCTTCTCCAGTGTCTCAATCATAGCTTGATTTCTAGTTTGAAAGGTATTGAACGCCATTTCCACGTGATCAAAATGTTCTTCTTTCATTATCTCCATAAATTGAGAAAATGACCGATCGCACTCTGATTTTAATGTAACCTCTTCCTCATTCATTGAATCTTCAGATCCACGAAATTTAAGAAGAAAGACTGCCTGCTTCCTCTCCTTCTCTAAAACAGCGTCAATTATCTTTGAAGAACACCCCCACATTGACGTCGACACACCTCTATCCCAACCCATCACTTTAACAGAACTCTTCACATAAAAAGACGACATACGTGTTCTTGGATCGATTTCTACCATCGAGGGAATCCCTTCAACCAACATCACTTTGCTTTCCTTAACAAATAGATCGATCAACTGTGCATTTCTTAACATTAGGGCCGCATCATCATGTCTATCACACAAAAGAACGATCTCGGCCTCTTCAGGGGAAGAGAGATTCTCACTTTGAAACGCAATTGTATAATTTTCATTAATAAATGAAAATGGATTCATAATTACCCCTGTTATTATTCAGCAATAATTATATCATATAAGCATTAAGAGTGTATTAACATGGACAGGCTTAATGTGTGATGAGCTGAGAACGATTAGCCAGCTGGGTTCAAAGGACTTCGGTGATCATTTTGCGGAGGGAATCGAGATCTTTTAGACCTACGACACGCTTGGCAATCTGACCATCTTTGAAGAGGATCAGGGTCGGAATAGAGGTGACCTCAAACTTGGATGCCACACCTACCGACTGGTCGGTATCGACCTTGGCAACAGTGATTTTTCCAACCATTTCCTGGGCCAGCTCTTCGACAATTGGAGCGATCATGCGGCAAGGGCCACACCAATCGGCATAAAAATCTACGAGAACAACCCCATCTGAAATTCCTTCATCAAAGTTGTTGTCATTAAAATGTTTAATTAAATCAGTTGCTGACATGATCTCTCTCCTTGTATCTAGAGTGGACTCAGCGTAGCACGAGTATAAGAAAAACTCAACCTTGTCTTTTTAGCCTTCCCTCGATATCCTTTCTACTCCTGCGGCCATGGCGGAATTGGTAGACGCGCTAGATTCAGGTTCTAGTCGGGGCAACCCGGTGGAAGTTCGAGTCTTCTTGGCCGCAAACCTTTTTTCTGCTTTTTTCTGATGAAACCTATTGCTCTTGTTGCCAATGGTGAGATAGAAAATCTTGATCTCATCGCCTCAATTATACGAAAATATCCGCGCGTGATCGCTGTCGATGGTGGACTCGGCTACTGCGACCTGATGGGAATCACTCCAGAACTTATCATCGGAGATTTTGACTCTGCCTCCAAAGCTCTTCGGGAAAAGTATATCCAAGTGAAGCAGATTCACACGCCCGATCCTCAGAAAACCGATCTTGAGAAAGCTCTAGAGTTGGTCCCCAGCCAAAAGTGGCAGGTGTTTGGCGCTCTCGGCAAGCGGACGGACCACACACTGACCAATATCTATCTTCTCGCTCGCTATCCCGGTCGACTCTTTTTTGAGACGGAACATGAGCGGCTCTTTGTGATTGATAGAGAGTGCTCGCTCTCCTGCAATGAGGGACAGATACTTTCGTTGATTCCGGTGAGCGGGGAGGCTAAAGGAGTAACGACGTCTGGGCTCAAGTGGGAGCTCAAAAATGCCACCCTAAGCAAAACTTTTGTCAGCATTTCCAATATAACGACCCATGATCGGATCGAAATTACTTGCGAAAGTGGTGATCTTCTTTTATGCCTAAACAAATGACTGTTCAGGCAAAAAAAACTAAAACTGCTATTGCGACTTTCCTCCTCGCAGGAAATTGCATTGGGGCGGGAACACTCGCAATACCGATCACCACCGGTATTGCCGGTTTTTTTCCCGCTATTTTCAGTACCTTGTTAATCTGGCTCTTCTCGATGGCCACCGGCCTGCTCTTTCTTGAAGCAATTCTAGCCAATCCCGATGGGTCCAATATGATCTCCATCTCCAGGCGTCTGATCGGACGCTATGGAATGATCCTGACAGGGACGAGCTTTTTCCTCATGTACTATCTCATTTTGACGATATTTTTTTCTTGGGGAGTCCCGATCTTTACCTCTCTCTCTGAGCAGCTCACGGGTATTGCCATCGCCCCTTGGATGGGCCATGGTCTCTTTGTGATTTTCTTTGGTGGCGTTGTCTATTTCGGCATAAATGTCGCAGGCAAACTCAATTTTCTCTTCTTCACGGGACTGATTATCACAGCACTCATTCTGATCTTTTCCTCCTATCCCTATATCATCGCCGATCATCTCAAGCGTCAAAACTGGCTTTATGTCTCTTTCGCCATCCCTACTCTTTTCAGTGCGCTCAGCTATCAAAATCTTCTCCCGTCACTCTCCACCTATCTTCATAGAAACCATCGAAAATTACGCCTCACGGTGATTGTAGGCACCACCCTGCCCTTCCTTCTCTACGCCATCTGGCAGTGGATGATGATAGGCACCCTCTCTGAGGGAACCTTTTGGGCGGCGTACGAGATGGGAGCGCCAACACTGCAAGCTGCCAAGCTCATCACGCTGACCCCCTGGCTTAATCGTGTGGGAGACTTTTTCACACTCTTTGCGTTTATCACCTCTCTTCTCGCCACAGGTATTGCGATGGTGGATTTTTGGGGCGACGGGCTTAAGATCTCGGCCCCGAACCGCGTGGGGCTAAAACGATTTATCCTCTGCCTGCTAGTCTTTATTCCCCCGCTTCTTTTCGCTCAACTCTATACCCAATTTTCCTTCGATCTCTTCGGTTTTGTTGATGGGTTTTTGCACACTATTTTCATCGGTTTTCTGCCGATCTGGATGGTCTGGCTTGTCAGATACCACCACCGCCTGCCTGTTCCCCACCTCCTTCCAGGTGGGAAGCCTGTACTCATTGCTCTTCTGGTCATCGCTTTTTATATCATCTATTTTCAAGGAATCGAGCTCATTCACTAACTCTGTCTATCAAGGGTTTTGAAAAAGAGCATGACAACGGACGTTTCTTGTAGCCAAGAATGAGGTGTAAAAGGTTTTTTACGGCAGGAGTTCATTGAAGTTCAGAAGGAACCGGTATTAGATCCGAAAATCAAGTTGTTCGTATAATGCGAACGGCTTCTCATAGTATTTGGCCCATTCCTTATCTCCATAGGAAAAATGCCACCACTCACCATCAAATGGTGCAAAATCAACACTCATCATAATACGGCGGAGTAACTGTCGATTATACCAAGCTTCCTTGCTGATAAAGGGAGAAAATGTAAGAGAATCACTTACAAGTTTCCCTATTTTTGTGCCAAAATCTAGTGGCTTCCTATCCTTGAGGATCTGAATATCAACGGCACCGCCAGTTGGATGGCCCGCAACTTCAGGGCTAGCTATGTACTTGTGCACGGCCTCTGGAAGTTCGGCTTCGCTAAATCGTTGTTTTAACTCAGCTTGACACTTTTCAAATAAATTCATTTGAATTTCTTTTGTACGGTATCCGTATACCACTTCAAGTTCCATGGTTGGATCTTGGGAAGAGAGAAGTTCAGCCGCTTGCGATAGTTTTTCTAGAACAGTTTGACGAACGTAAATTTGATGAGCTGTATATGGCAACATGTCCTCATCTATTGGGCTAGTTATCAAATTAGCTGTTGTTGGAATAGGGAGTAAAACTTCGTCACAGGATTTAATGGGTACCTCGACATAATCGAGGTACCCTAAGAGCTTTTCTTCTAGCAAGTCATAAATATCCTGTTTTTTCACACTAAGCTCAATTCTCCATCATGCAGAACTGTAACTTTTCCAGAAATCCAAGACTTGGTAACGGCATCAGAAACGTAATCTGTTCTTGTCTGAATGACTTCTCCAGACGGTTGCGTAATATTTTGCTCAATAGATCTCTTGTCTTGAGATGCTAAAGCGATGCCAATCGAGCATGTACCGCTTCCACAAGCAGTTTCGTCAAAAATAGCATCCACCTCTTTGCCCCAAACACAAAATTCAGCTTTGCCTGTAGTTGGGTTGAAATAGCTCACGCCGACCGCAGGAAGATCCTTAAGACCGTATTTATTTGTATCCAATAAACTTTGCAATAATTGTCGCGGTGTCTGTTTCTGATCGGAGCCAGTTACTACCAGATGAGAAATGCCTTCAAGGTGCACAAGGATACCTTCAGCAGCAGCTTCTACAAGTGTACCACCCGTCGTAGGTAAGGGCATTTCTACAGCAACTTCTTTGTTTTTCACTTCAAAGGCTAAAGGCCTGGAAACTCCAGAAACTTCGATCAAACCGCTATAATCTTCTCCTTTTGTGAGAAGCCAAACGACAGATCTTGTTGCATTTCCACAGAACTCCCCACCGAACATCTCAACTCGACCGATAGCTTCGGATTTAATAGGAACAGTCACAAAGCAGCATTGCTCAATTTCCTGGCTTGGGTGTTTTTTTTTCCATTTCTGCACAATACTATCATTCAAAAATTTTCGATTGATCTTCAAAAGTTGATCGAAAACAACCGCCGTAATATTTCCTGAGGGAGAAACAACAGCAACATGTTTTAATAATTTGAGTTTCATTTCATCACAAGCGAGCAGCTCCCTTCATTGATTAGCGACCATATATATCTTCAACACTGTTGATCCGGTGCTACTACCAGTTATCAACACATTACCTCTTAGTCCGAAGTAGTTGGACTAAATTTGAAGAGAACTGAACAAGCAATGTCGACGCACAATCGTTGCAGTTCACTAGAGTATCGACCCGTGGTACAAAGTTCAATTCTTTTTGCAAACTTCTTTTTTTCTATGCGTACCTAGGTGATTCACTTATATAATGATTCCGTTACCGTTGACTTCTGCCTTGGAAAAACAGCGGCTTGCTTTCAATAACTTGTTTGCAGTAATTTCTTTCGCCAAAAACCCAAGAAGTTATAATAACAAAAGCTATGAATACATTACGAGTGACTAACAGCCAGTTTTCTGCAGCAATAGAAAGCCTAAAACAATTGGTTGCATTTCCTTCGGTTAGTAATACAGATAGCCCCGACTACAGTGCGCAATACCTGGATGATGCCGCTCATTTTATCGAAAGTGAGTTGAAAGAACTTGGTTTTGATGTTCGTTGTGAGCAGATTAATGATTCCCCTCTTTTTGTCCTTGGTTCAAGGAAAACAGATGCAACAAGACCAACAATTCTCATGTACGGCCACTACGATGTACAACCTGTGGATAGAGCTCATTGGGATAGTGATCCGTTTAAAATGGAAGAAAAAAACGGTCGTTTGTACGGGAGGGGTGCCAGTGATGATAAGGTGGGAATTGTTGTGATTCTAGCTGCACTACGAGCTTTTAAAGAGGCGGGCAAGGAACCAAACTTCAATCTGAAAGTTCTCTTTGAGGGGGAAGAGGAATTTGGCTCAAATAATATGGGCGCTTTATTGAAGGATGAGGGCAAGGATTTAACATCCGACGTTTTAATTGTTTTTGATGGAATCAACAAGGACGTAGATACAGGAACCATCCAGAATTCTACTAGAGGAGTACTGACTATGACTCTTAAAGTAGATGCTCTTACAAAACCTACACACAGTGGAATGGGATGCCTGGCTCCAGATCCTGCCCAAGCTCTCGCTGGTTTGATTTATTCCTTGCGAGATCCTCGAGCTATAATGGGCTTTATGGAGGATTGTGTTTACGCAAGTCATGAAGAAATTCGGCTTCTTGATGCAAGTTCTCGGAGCGAAGAAGAGTTCAAAAGCGAGCACGGTGTAGTCGATGGGGGAAAATTACGCGGTAATCCGGAATATTCTATTTCTCATCGAATTTTAGACGAGCCAAGCATAAGTATCATCAATATGACATGTGGGAAACCCAACGGGGGCAATTCAATCCAATCAAGTGCTGAGTGTACGGTAGGTGTTCGGTTGACCGCTGGCCAAGATCCCGAGAAAATTGAGCATGCAATTAGAGATCATCTTGCCTCACAGCCCGTTATGTGGGATCTTCCCTTCACATTTACGAGAACTGGGTTATCCGCTAGGTCGTGGAAAACAGATGCTACGGAACCCTATGCTACAAAGTATCTACAGGCGATGGGAAGTTACTATCCACGCACGGCGGTGATGCCTATGGGAGGAACCATCCCTTTTCTTGAAAATGTTTTCTCCAACATGGAAATATTCATCGTCGGTGTAGAAGATCCTGACACAAGTGCACATAGCCACAACGAATCTCAAAGTATACTAGTATTTAGACGAGCGATCGACAGCTTAATCACATTCTTACTAAAATAAATATTATACCTCTGTTGCTGAATTCTCGAACCTTCCCTTGATCCTTAAACTCTTCTAGGATAAAATCCTTTGAGAATATAATTATTTGAGGATCCTATGAGCACACTCTCCATTACAGGAACACTGAAAGCTGAACTAATTAAGTATCTTGAGGAGCAGAGCTCTGCCGAACTTCTGGATACCTATCTCTTTTTTTTGGAGAAAAAATTTGATTTACATCCTGTAGTCTTTGTCAAAGACAAGATCATCTATCAAAATGCCGATGAGGCTGTTGCAAAAATAACCGAAGAGGGAAAGCTCTGGCATAAGACCGAGATCAAAATAGGTTACGGCCCTCCAAGCATCAACGAAGAGACTAAGAAGATCTACATCTGCCCATTCACTGGAAAGGTCTTCGGAGACAATACCCATCCCAACCCTCAAGATGCGATCTATGATTGGGTTTCAAAATGTCCGGAAAACACCGAATGGGCAGGCGGCGTACGAACAAAGCGGTTCTTTATCTCAGAAGATCCCGAGGTGATCAAAAACTACATCAAGCCTGTCAAAGAGCCTGTCAGCAAGGCGGTCTACTCCTCTGCTATTACTGGTAAGCTGTTCAATACCAAAGAGGCAGTCATCAAGGATTTCAAGCAAAATTATCTCAAGCCGATAGCTCTTGCAGAAGTCCAGTCCCAAAAACGGTTTAAGCCTCACGAGGACTTCCTCGTCCTTTTCCAAGAGCAGCTTCAAGAGGAGAAAATCGAGGCGTTTGTTGAAGCGCTGGCCCAATATGAAGAGTTTCACCCTTATGTCTCAGAATGGGTCGAAGAAGAGTAATCACCAATAGTGCAAGGGAGACCGTCGATCTGGGCCTCAGGATCGGTGAGAGTTTGGAGAAAAATAATGTTCTCTGTTTTTTTGGAGATCTTGCAGCAGGAAAGACCACCCTCATCAAAGGAATCGTACAACAAATCACAGGCATCAAAGCCGAGACGGTCAATAGTCCGACTTTTGCCTATCTAAACATTTACGATGGCCCCAGGAATGTCTACCACTTCGATCTCTATCGGCTTAACAACAGTTCCGATTTTTTAGCTCATGGGTTTGAGGAGTATTTTTCTGCTGACGGCGTCTGTTGCATTGAGTGGAGCGAGCGAATAGAAGAGATTCTACCCCCAGATCATATGGCTATCCACATCAACCATTTGGGTGAAAACATGAGGGAGATATGGGTCAGTTAAATAAAGAAGTTTTTGTCTGCGTCGATTGTGAGACAACGGGGCTCGATACCAAAGAAGACCGCATCGTTGAAGTGGCTGCGGCCCGCTTTACTCTCTCTGAGATTCAAGACTCCTTCGAATCGCTCATCGATCCCGAACGAGAGATCTCCGAGCAATCCCTTGCGATTCATAAAATCACGCCTGAAATGATCAGCGGAAAACCCAAGATCGAAGAACTACTTCCCGAGCTTTTGAAATTTCTGGGCAGACACACCATTGTCGGACATGGCGTGAGATTTGATATCGAGCTTATCACCGAAGCGGCCAAACGGGCCAAAATCCCCTGCACTCTCGGGGCCCGTCCCTTTATCGATACGCTCCGACTAGCTCGCCACTATGGCGATAGCCCGAATAACTCACTGTCAAACCTCGCTCTTCATTTCAATATTCCCCGAGAGCCGGCTCACCGAGCTATGAATGACGTCAAAATGAATATTGAAGTCTTCGATCATCTCGTACGCCGCCATCGAACGACCGAGCAACTCTTCAAAATTCTCGACCACCCTATCAAGATGAAGTTCATGCCACTAGGAAAACATAAGGGAAGATCTTTTTCTGAGATTCCCTTACAATATCTGCTGTGGGCTGCCGGTGTAGACTTCGACCAAGACCTTCTCTACTCGATCCGGGCGGAACTGAAAAGACGAAAAACTGGCAAAGGATTTGCTCAGGCTACCAACCCTTTTTCAGAATTATAGTGGTTTAATATAGGAAATCATCATGGGAACGTTAGACACCAAAATCGGTCTCGCAGAGATGCTTAAAGGCGGAGTCATCATGGATGTCACCTCTGCCGAGCAGGCAAAAATCGCCGAAGAGTCTGGAGCTTGTGCTGTGATGGCTTTGGAGAGAATTCCTGCCGATATTCGTCAAGATGGCGGTATCGCTCGTATGTCCAATCCCGACATGATCCAGGCAATACAAAAAGCAGTCTCTATCCCCGTGATGGCCAAATGCCGCATCGGCCACTTTGTTGAAGCCCAAATATTAGAAGCTCTCGAAATCGATTTTATCGACGAAAGTGAGGTCCTGACCCCGGCTGACGAAGAGAACCATATCCTCAAACACCCCTTCAAAGTCCCCTTCGTCTGCGGCGCACTAGATCTCGGTCAGGCGCTCCGCAGAATTGCCGAAGGAGCCGCTATGATCCGCACCAAGGGCGAACCCGGAACCGGCAATATCGTCGAAGCAGTGCGACATATGCGCGCCATCGTGAGCGGGATACGACGTCTCACACATCTCGATCCCTCTGAACTCATGACCGAGGCAAAAATACTAGAAGCTCCCTACGATCTTGTCTGCCAAGTCGCTAAGCAAGGCAAGCTCCCCGTTCCCAACTTTTCCGCCGGTGGGATCGCTACACCCGCTGACGCTGCCCTCATGATGCAGCTCGGTGCAGAAACCGTGTTCGTTGGCTCGGGCATCTTCAAATCCCAAGATCCTGAAAAGCGAGCCAAAGCCATTGTTCAGGCCGTCACCTACTACAACGACCCCGAGAAACTCGCAAAAATCCATAGCGGACTCCTCGAACCGATGAGCGGCCTTGATGTGCACACGCTCAAGCAGGAAGAACTCTTTGCCACACGCGGATCTTAAGATCGGAATCTTGGCTCTGCAAGGAGCCTTTGTCCGTCATCAACAAGCCATAGACAAACTGGGCGTATGCACAGTTCAAGTCAGGCGACCATCAGAGCTGGAGCTATGCGATGGCCTGATCCTTCCTGGCGGAGAGTCAACCACAATGACCCATCTACTCCAAACCGAGGGAATGTGGCCATCGCTTACCCAATTTGCAAAAGAGAAGCCGATGTTTGGCACTTGCGCCGGCGTGATACTTATGACCAAGCTCGGGCTTTTCGACATCACCATCGAGAGAAATGGTTATGGCAGGCAGATCCACTCCTTTTCTGCCTCTCTCCCCATTTCATTGCCCTCTGGCCAGAAAGAGATCGAAGCCCTCTTTATCCGAGCGCCTAAAATAACCGAAGTGGACTCCGACAAGGTTGAAGTGCTTGGGAAATATCAAGATGAAGCAGTCTTCATCCAGCAAGGCCACCACCTCGCCACCACCTTCCATCCCGAACTCACCGATGATCCCATCATCCACCGCTACTTTTGTGATACTATTTGCCTGTGAAAAAGGGGTCAGACGTGAATAATTGCTTAACTCGTCAGAGTTATGCAGTTGTGCACGTCTGACCCCAATAATGCAATTATGCACGTCTGACCCCTTTTTAAGGAGCAAGGCGAGTTAAGAGCCACTCACCATTGGTGCCGATATAGGCAAAACGATCGTGGAGCCGGTCGGCTCTCCCTTGCCAAAACTCAAAACGATCCGGAGTCAGCGCGTAGCCTCCCCAAGTTGGAGGACAGGGGACCTCTTTCCCACGATAGTTCTCTTTCAGCCGATAGAACTCCTCTTCTAGCTCCAGTCGCGAGGCCAGAGGATCACTCTGATGGGAAGCGAGAGCCGCCAGCTGCGCTCCCTTCGGTCTTTTGGCAAAATAGTCACGAGATTCGCTGCGAGAGACCTTGGCCACCTTCCCTTCGATCGTGACCTGACGGTGGATCTCCTTCCACCAGAAAGTGAGCGAACCATAGGGATGAGTCACCAGCTGTTTCGCTTTTCGACTCTTGTAGTTGGTGTAGAAGACCAACTTCTTCTGCTCAACTCCCTTCAAGAGCACCATTCTCGACGAAGGCTTCCCACTTTCCGAAACGGTAGAGAGAACCATTCCATTGGGCTCCATCACCTCAGCCTGCACGGCAGCTTTTAGCCAGAGAAGAAAGGTAGCACAAGGATCGCTCTTGAGCTCCTCTTCCAAAATGGGACGTTTCCCATACTCTTCTCGCAACTTCTCGATAGATCGTTTCATCTAATACCAACCCCAAAATGAAAATTCATAAATTGAACAGCCCTTTTGCTCCCTATCTTTGCCTTCGCTCTCACCAACCAACAAGTGGTTGCTTTCGAGTTCCAGGCCTCGATAGAAAACAAAATGTCTTGCTCAATTTATGAATTTTCATCTTGCGATTGGTATAACTCTGCTATATATCAAAGAAATATTTTGGAGAAGTGGTATGAATAAACTTTTTATTGAAGATCTTCCTATTTCTGGGAAAAAAGTGCTGATGCGAGTGGACTTCAACGTTCCGCTCGATCCCGATCTCAACGTGGTGGATCCTACGCGCATAAAGGCCGCTCTTCCCTCGATCAACTATGTACTCGACAAAGGAGGCGCTCTCATCTTGATGAGCCACCTAGGCCGCCCAAAAGGAGCGCCTACCCCCGAATACTCTCTCGCTCCATGCGCCAAAGTCCTCTCAGCCCTTCTCGACCGTCCGGTGCAGATGGCTCCCGATTGTATCGGCCACCATGTCGCAGACCTAGTCTCCAAACTCAACCCCGGCGATATCCTGCTCCTCGAAAACCTCCGCTTCCACCTCGCTGAAACCCATCCCAAGGAAGATCCTGCATTTGCTAAAGAGCTCGCCAGCTTCGGTGATCTCTTCGTCAACGACGCCTTCGGAACTGCCCACCGCAAACACAGCTCTACCTTCACCATCACAGAGCACTTTCCCGGCAAGGCTGCCGCTGGCTATCTGCTAGAAAAGGAGATTAAATTTATTGGCAAAGCCCTTACAGAACCCAAACGTCCCTTCTACGCCATGATTGGCGGAGCCAAGATTTCAACCAAAATCGGAGTGCTCAAATCCCTGCTGAAAAAGGTTGATCGGCTTTTTATCGGCGGAGGGATGGCTTTTACCTTCTTCAAAGCCCAAAAGATCGCGATCGGCAACTCCCTCTGTGAAAAGGATCTCGTCCCCCTCGCCGAAGAGCTTCTCGCAGAGTTTGGAGAGAAGATTCTGCTACCCGTAGACTGTGTGATCGCAACCGAGCTGAGCGAAGATGCGCCAACTAAAGTGATCGACATCGCTGATGGAATCCAAGCAGGGTATCAAGGGTTAGATATTGGTCCAAAGAGCATTCAGCTCTTCCAAGATGAACTCAAGGACGCAGCCACCATCCTTTGGAACGGCCCATTTGGGGTCTATGAGATCGAAGCCTTTGCTAAGGGAACTACTGCCATGGCCCAGACCGTGGCAAACTCCAAGGCGACAACGATTGTAGGAGGAGGGGATATTATTGCAGCCCTGAATGCAGCCGAACTCTCTGACAGAATCTCACACATCTCCACAGGCGGAGGGGCTACGCTGGAGTACATCGAATTTGGCACGCTCCCCTGCATCGAAGTACTCTCAGACAAAGCCCAGATCAGGATCTGAACAGAGATGGAGCAAAGTTATGCAGTTTTGCACGTCTGACCCCCTTTTCTCAGATCAGGACCTAGGTTGATTCTGAGGAGTTGGCAGTGGGGCAAGGTCATCGGCAAAGTTGTCCTGAAAACGAAATTGGGAGAAAACAGCCCGAACACTTTCCTGAGCGTCCTCCAGCTCTTTTTGAATGGGTGGCTCCCACTTGTCTTGCTTGCTGGTTCCATAGGTTTCCATACAAAGGGAGCTCCACTCTCTCTGTCTGGCCTTACTATCCTGATACTTTTCTTCAGCTGATTCGTAATTTTCTGCCCCTTCTTTTGAGAGAATTCCGTAGCGGTGCAATTCATATGGAGATAATACGGTTAGCGCTTTATAGCCTCTTATGAAAATACCACTTTTATCACGCCCTCTATTGAGAGGTCGATATTGACTAGGACCTTTAAATTCAGGCACATCCGCACAGATATTTTCAAGATCTTCCCTCAATGATTTAGAACTCATTTTATACCGAAAAAATGGAGCAACCAGAGTACCGGTCAAAAACATACTTGCTGCACCGCCAAATCCTGCCGATTGCATACCCCAAGCAAGGTGCACACAATCATCTAACCCTTCCGTACATGAAAAAAGAGCGACTGCCGCGGAAATCAATAAAGCAACCACTATTATTTGAGGAATCGCCAGAACGGCCGTGCGATAGGCCAGATCATATTTTAATATCTTCTTTCCTTCTTCGAGATCTGCCTTATTGCTTCTATGAACAAAAGGACAGTACTGTAAACTTTTTAAACCTACGGGAGCTGTCATACTAGCCTCATATTATTATACTTATTAACTAAACGGCATAATTATAACAAAAAAAACAAAACAAGGTCAATTAGTTAACTGTTTTTGAAAAGGCTGTAATAAAGTTTATTTTAAAAGATGAACCTTGTGACTTTCTGAGCTGCGGGATATAATGGTGTCCTCCTCTAAAAGCTAGGTATATGAAAGATGCTCCTCACTGAAGGGCCGGTCTTTTCCTCGTTTGCCTCCTCAATCACCAAACCTTCTGTGCAAAATATTTCGCGTTGTTTTATGCTGAGATCAACCTCCAAAATGACCAATTTTTTCGTGTGTATGATTATCAACGGGTCTGACAGCGATGTCTGATCAGCCGTCCTTTTCCCGGCTCCGTTCGTATCTTTGGCCCATTCGTGGGTCTGAACTTCGCAAATTCTTGCCTCTTGTCCTGATGGCCTTTTTCATCGGGTTCAACTACAACATTTTGCGTAATATGAAAGACGCTCTGCTGATCACTGCAGAGTCTTCTGGAGCAGAGGTTTTGCCCTTCATCAAGGTGTGGGGGATCGTTCCAGCTGCACTGCTCATGACCTTTATCTACAGCCGGCTCAACAATAAACTGAGGCGTGACCGGGTTTTCCAAGTGATGGTGGCGATCTTCTTAGGGTTTTTTGCCCTTTTCACCTTTGTGATCTTCCCAATCCGCGATCTTCTCCATCCTCACCAACTGGCTGATCATCTGCAAACGGTGCTTCCTGCGGGATTTAAGGGGCTGATTGCGATGTTCCGCTACTGGACATATAGTAGCTTCTACATCATGTCTGAGCTCTGGAGCAGCACGATTCTTTCGATGCTCTTTTGGGGATTTGCTAACGAGGTCACGAAACTGGCCGAGGCAAAGCGGTTCTATGGTCTGATCGCGATGGGTCTCAATCTGGCAGCGATTACCTCGGGGGTGGTCTCTGTCTTTCTCACGGGAGAATGGTTGCGCGGGGTTTTCTCGATCTGCGAAAATCCATGGCACAACTCCATTGTTCTTTTAACCTCCGTGGTGCTTCTGTCAGGTCTCGCCATTTTGGGAATCTACCGCTACTTAACCAATAGTGTTTTTGTTGGCGAGGAACATGCGGATTCGGTAGCAAGCAAAAAGACGGCCAAAATCAAGCTTTCGATGCGTGAGAGCTTTGCCTACCTAGGACGCTCAAAATATCTAATCTCTATCGCGGTGATCGTTCTTTCTTACAATGTGGTGATCAATCTGCTGGAGGTAATCTGGAAGGATAGCGTTCGCGAACTCTATCCCAATCCGAACAACTACAACGCCTACATGAGCCAGATCACGATGATCACTGGAGCAATTTCACTCTTTGCATCGCTCTTCTTATCAGGACAGCTGATCCGGAAAATGGGATGGACCTTCACAGCTCTGGTCACTCCTGTCGTCCTACTCCTCACCAGCGTGGGCTTTTTTACCTTCTTCTTCGGAGGAAATGCTCTTATGGGAATGGTCACGGTTCTCGGAACCTCTCCTCTCGCTCTGGTAGTCTTTTTCGGGGCGGCGCAGAACTGCCTCTCGCGGGCAGCGAAATTCACGCTCTTTGATTCCACCAAGGAAATGGCTTTTATTCCACTGACTGTCGAGGCAAAGCTGAAAGGGAAGACGGTGATCGATGGGGTTGGATCGAGGTTGGGAAAATCAGGGGGTTCGCTGATCCATCAAACTCTCCTCATTGTCTTCACAACGATCTCAGCAAGTGCTCATATCGTGGCGGGGATTCTTTTGGCAGTAGGGATCTTCTGGATCGCTGCTGTGATGAGACTTGGAAAACAGTTCAATGCGCTGACTCAAAAAGATCCTGCAATGCCCGCTACGCCAGCACCAGCTACGACTGAAGAAACAGAGGTTGTAGAAGCGGAAGAAGAAGTCGCTTTAACTCCTTGATAGTCTTCGTATCCGTAACATAGAAACCGCAGAGCACGCAGATAGGCACAGATGAATACAGATAGAATTTGGCGTCGCTTTTGCGACGCTTTTTTCTTATCTGCGTTTATCTGCGTTTATCTGCGGTTTTTAGTCTATTCAAGCTCTGTGGGTGGCGAATGGCTCTTTCTGCGGTGGCCAGCAAGCAGCTCGAGAAAGGCAAAGCCCGCCATCATCACAAATAAGAGATAGACATAACCTGGAAAGGCAAAGTGAAGGGTTAGGCCCATTAGCACGAAAAACTGCGCTGCGGTGGTTAGCTTGCCCCAGAAGATCGCCTTGCACTCATAGCCCTTCCATCCTCTGACAATGCCAAGGTAGAGGCCGAAAAGGCAGATGGAAATATCACGGGCAAAGAGTGTGCAGAGCTCCCAGGTGTACAGCCTCCCCTCAAGATAGAGCACTCCTGCAGCAAAAAAGACGAAAAACTTGTCCATGATGGGATCTAGAATCGCACCAAACTGGGTCGTAGTACCCTGTCTGCGAGCGATAAAACCATCGAGGAAATCACTGACCATTGCCAACACAATAGCAAGCAGCCGGATCTGGGTATTATCCTGGAGAAAGGCTAGAGCAAAGCCTGCTCGAGACAGTGATAGAACATTGGAAAGATTGAGCATCTTCTACTCAGCTTTTTTAGACACTTTGCTCCACTTATAGCAAAAGAAAGTGATTAGGGCGATGAGAAATGCGGAAAAGATGACAATGTTGGCTAATTTGAGGCCTGAAGTAAAATGGGAATAATTTTTCCCGAAGAAGTAAGCTAGGGTAAAAAGAAGGGTATTAGATAAGAGACAGGCAATGCCGTCGACCAAAAGAAACTTTCTAAACCGTATTTTGGCCATGCCGGCAGTCAGAAAAAGACAGTTACGGACACCGAAAGGAATGAAACGACCGATAAAAAGGGTGATAACGCCATATTTGCTATAATAATCTTGGATCTGCTCTAGTCTGTTAGATCTGACCATACGAGAGAACCATCGACTTCTCCAAATCGAGGGGCCAAACTTGCGTCCAAACCAGTAGGGAATCCAATCTGAGAGATAGGCACCCAAAAATATCGCAGCGAAAATCTTCCAGGTATTCTCTGGAATCATAGTGCTTGCGAGGACACCGCCTAGGATGATCAGGAGATCCTCGCTAATTGGTAGATTGAGCCCCGCTAACATAAAGAGCCCAAAGATCATCCAATGAGCACAGTCAACATGATTTAGTAAAAATAGCGCCATATCCATTGTTAACCAAAATCTTTATGATAAATGGTATAATATCAGAAAAACGGCATTATATTATATATAAATCCTTGTAATATTTTCTTTTTAGCGTTATTTCATGTGGTTGAGATGATGAAATATATTTTACCTATTTTAGCGGGCGTAGGACTCATGCTGGGGATCATCATGGTCTTCGTATATCTGATGACGCCCCCAACACCGCCTATCCCCTTCCCACCGGCTAAATCGCCCTATATTCATGCGGTGGCTGGGGTAGGAATCGTTGAGGCCGCCTCGGAAGATCTCGAGATTGGCACGCCATTTACTGAGATTGTCCAAGAGGTCTATGTCAAAGCGGGAAATTATGCTGAAAAGGGTGCCCCTCTATTTAAGCTAGAAACTGAGTCGCTTGAAAGTGAGCTTGCGGAGGTGCAGGGAGACTATCAGGTGGCTTATGCCAACTACCAGAAACAGCTCGATCTGCCACGGCCGGAAGATGTGCCCATCTATGAGGATCTCGTGGGGCAAGCCAATGCGACTTATCTTCAGAAGCTAAATGCCTTTGGGATCGTGAAAAAAGTCACGATTCCCAAAGCAGTCAGCGCCGATGAGTTTGACGATCGGAAGTTTTCAGTAGAAATCGCCAAATATGCTTTGGATGAGGCCGAAGATCGACTCGCCCTTTTAGAGGCTGGGGCGTGGATAGCAGATCTTGAGATCTATAGAGCTGAGCTCCGAAAGACCGAGGCGAGAGTCAAAGTGGTGAAGACAAAAATCGAACGGTCCACGATCCGCGCGCCACTTTCGGGGATGGTTCTTCAGGTCAACACCCATGTGGGAGAGACAGCTTCAGCGACGGAGCTTCTAGTTCGCCCTTTGATGCTCTTTGGCAGTGTGGACCCTCTCCATATCCGTATCGATATCGATGAAGAGGATGTGTGGCGTGTGATTCCCGGAGCAGCGGGGACGGCCTTTGTGCGAGGCAATAGCGAGATCACCGTGCCGCTGGAGTTTGTCCGTCTCGAACCCTTTCTCATTCCAAAACGCTACCTGACTGGGGATAATGATGAGCGAGTTGACACGCGAGTGCTGCAACAGATCTACGAGTTTGAGCGTGGAGATCGACCGATCTATCCTGGCCAGGTCATGGATGTCTTTCTAGAAGCTAAGCCTAACCTCGGTGAGTCGTGAAGAGATCGATTGTTTGCGCTCTTTTACTTTTGGTCACGGGATGCCGCCCATGTGAACAACCCAATATCTGCATGCCAGAGTGTTTTACTGAGATCTCCACTTGCGAGAGCGGAGGTGAGGATCTATCGTGTTGGTGGCAACGGTTTGAGGATCCCCTTCTCAATGACCTCATTGCACGGGCGATCTCCTGCAGTCCCGATCTCAAAATAGCCCGTGAACGAATCTGTGAATCGCGGGCCATCTATCGAGTCGAATTTTCGGAGCTGCTGCCCCATGTGGACCTAGGCTCTTTTTTTCAACGAACACGCAACAGTCAAACGCTGAGTGATAGCGCCTTTGTTGGTGGTCTTTTTACCAATCTCTACCGTCTCGGCTTTGATGCGACCTGGGAGCTGGATATCTTTGGGAAAAACATCAACAAGACACAGGCAGCAGGCTATGAAGTTGGAGCCTCCAAACAGGAAGCCCGTGATGTTCAACTCACAATAGTTAGCGAAGTGGCGGCCAACTACATGACCATTCGCACTTTGCAGCATAGAATCGATATCTCTACTAAACATATCGACAACGAGCAGGAGATCGTAGATCTGCTACAGTCCAGATTAGACGCGGGACTCTCCCCTGGTCTCGACCTCGAGACAGCCAAGACATTGCTCTACGGGGAGAGAGCGCTGCTACCCAAGTTGGAACTCGAACTCAAGCAGACGATCTACAGCACGGCTGTCTTGCTCGGTCAAAACCCTGAGACCATCGCCACACTCTTCGACGAAAGGCCAGCGCCCCTTCCGCAAGCGGCCGACATACTTCCCGACGTGCTACCCTCAGAGCTTCTCTGTCGCCGCCCGGATGTGAGGCAGGCAGAATTGGCGATGCGAGCGGCCGGCGCAAAAGTTTTGGCCTCGAGGAAGGAGCTCTTTCCGACCATCTCTCTAGCTGGAGCCTATGCCTATCTCTCAGGCTTCTACAAAAGCTGGATTATCCCGGAGAGCCGTAACTGGAATGTCTCCCCTTTTGGTTCTCTTCCGATCTTTCACGGTGGAGAGATCTGGGCCAATATCGATGCCCAGACCTCCCTTCAAAGGCAAGCGGTCTATAACTACGAGAAGAGTGTGCTCACTGCTCTCAAAGATGTAGAAGATGCGCTGGTGGGCTACTTCAAAACAAAAGCACGTATTGAAGAGCTGACCAAAAAATACAATGCCAATGTAGCGGCCAGCGAGCTCGCCAAAGCCCTCTATTTCGCTGGAGTGGTCGATTTTCTCTACGTCAATGATGTCGATCGAGATCTCTTTATTACTCACAACACGCTCGCCGAAAGCGAAGGCAATCTAGTGATCTATCTGGTCGCGATTTACAAAGCACTAGGT
>JAAKFT010000130.1 GCA_011064935.1 Chlamydiota bacterium
TTTTCTCCTAGGGTTTAGAGGCAGCCAAACACTAGGCCGCTTCCATCTCTTTGCCAACCTCGAGGCGTCGTTTGATAGCGCCAGAAGCCAGCGCATTCTCGGCGAGGGCGGTCTCACCTACAACTTTTAACAACGCCACTGCCTGGTTTTTTTGAAGTTGACTTCTCGTGCGCTTTCTCAGAGAATGACGCTCTATCATTATTTAAGGAGACAAGCATGGACCAGGCAGACCGACAAAAAGCGTTAGATAACGCCATCGCTCATATCGAAAAGCAGTTCGGAGAAGGGACGATTATGAGCCTGGGCAAACACTCTTCAACTCGAAAAATCTCGGTGATTAGCACCGGGGCTCTCTCTCTTGACATGGCTCTAGGCATCGGAGGCGTTCCACGTGGAAGAGTTGTTGAAATTTACGGCCCTGAATCCTCGGGGAAATCGACTCTCGCCATTCACATCATTGCCAACGCTCAAAAAAATGGTGGTCTCGCCGCCTATATCGACGCTGAACACGCCCTAGATCCAGCTTATGCAGCACGTCTCGGCGTCAATGTCAACGAGCTGATGATCTCTCAGCCAGACAGTGGCGAGGACGCCCTCAACGTGGTCGAAATGCTCGCCCGCTCCAACGCGGTTGATGTGATCGTCATCGACTCTGTCGCCGCCCTCGTTCCAAAACGCGAGCTTGAAGGAGAGATCGGCGATTCCCATGTGGGATTACAAGCCCGCATGATGTCTCAAGCACTTCGAAAACTCACAGCTACCCTTTCAAAGTCAAATACTTGTGCTGTTTTCATCAACCAGATCCGAGAGAAGATTGGTGTCATGTTTGGCAACCCCGAAACCACGACCGGCGGAAGAGCTCTCAAGTTTTACTCCTCGATCCGCCTAGACATTCGTCGCATCGGCGGCATCAAGGGGCCCGATGGTATTGATTTCGGCAACCATGTCAGAGTAAAAGTAGCCAAAAATAAGCTCGCCCCCCCCTTCCGCACAGCGGAGTTTGATATCCTCTTCAACGAAGGAATCTCCTATGTAGGTACTCTCATAGACCTTGGAGCAGACAAAGGGGTCGTCGAGAAAAAAGGAGCCTGGTTTAGCTACAATGGGATCCGCTTAGGACAAGGCAAAGAGAGCGCTAGACGGGAGCTTAAGAAAAACCCCGAGCTCTGCGCCGAGATAGAAAAGAAGATTCTCGCTCTCTATGCGCCAGAACCGGCTAAGGAAGAGCCTCCCAAGCAAGAAGCGCCTACCTCTTGAGCCTCTCGCTCAAGGAACTGAACCATTGCAGTGATTTCCGAAGAGCGAAGCTCTAGGCTCTCCAATACTTGTTTCAGGTCGACAAACTCTTGGGCAAGCACGCTCTTCGCTCTCTCTACGCCCACAATAGCGGGGTAATTGACCTTCCGTTTATTGGCAGCATCCTCGGCAAAATCAGCAAAGTCATCGACGATCTGAAAGATCGTGCCAAAATGATGAGCTGCTTTTTTTACCTCCGGCAGACTGAGCGGTTCTCCACCGCCAAAAAGCCAGCCGAAGACAAAGGAGAGCTCAAATAGGGCGCCGGTCTTTTTTGCGATAGCCTCTCGAACCGTGGATTCGTCGAGCTGCTGTGGTGGGTTGAGATCCAAATGCTGCCCTCCCGTTAATCCCAAGATTCCGGCATTATGGGCAGCGTTCGCCAGCGCAAGAGAGAGCACCTCTTCATTTTTGGCATTGCGCCCAATCCTCGCATATCCCTCAGCAATAAGCGCATAGGTCGCCAAAAGCGCCGTCGCCTCATCGAAAGCCTTATGGAGAGCAGGGCAGTTTCTCCGCTCATCATCATCATCCATGCAAGGCAGATCATCTGCAATCAGAGATGAGGTGTGGAAAAACTCTACCGACAGAGCCGCATCGCTCACATCTAACCGCTTTCCCAGCGCATCAGCCACCATAAGAACAATCGCAGGGCGCAGCCTTTTGCCCCCATTTCGCAGCGCATACTCGATGGCATCACGCAGCACACCCTTAGGTCCAAAAGAGCTGACGCTCCCTTTGATGGACGCCTCGACATGCTGTCTATATTTAAAAAGAATCTCGGAAAACATGATTTTCAGACACTACTCCGGTTAAAGTCATACAAGGGTGAGACTGGCTTCCTTTGCCAATAATCGCCCCAGGATTTGTGACACAGTTACAGCCAAGCTGCCCCCCATCACCGATAATCGCTCCCAACTTGCGCAGTCCGCTATCGATCCGCTTCTGTTCAAAGAAAATCGGCACATTTTTCTGATCCAAGCGCAAATTAGCGCACTTGGTTCCCGCTCCTAGGTTCACATGATTGCCCAGGATAGAGTCCCCCACATAGGAAAAATGTCCCGCCTGCACGCCATTTAGGAAGATCACATTTTTCAATTCCGTGGCATGTCCCACCACACAATCGTCTCCCGTGATTACATTGCCTCGAATATAGGCTCCATGGCGTATTTGACAGTTCTCGCCAATGATGCACGGTCCTTTGATATAAGCTCCCGCCTCAACAACCGTCCCGCGACCGATCGAGATCAACTCTGGTTTGCTCAGATAGACTCCTGTCTCAACGGCAGCTTCAATATTTCCAAGCTGTTGCTTGGCGAGATATTCGGAAAGTTCTTCGAGAGCTTGCCATACAGGCTTTTCTGGAGAGAAGAGAGCTGCATGAGCAAAACAACCTAGGTCAAAAAATTGTGATGGTAGAAATTGTTTGATCAAACCAACATCCTTTATAAAAGAGTAAGTAATAGCATATAATTCTCTTTTTCTTCAGGGGGGTGTGGAAATGTCGATAGCCCCTCAATAGCTAGAGTAATGATAACCTGTCGATGGCCTGAAGGTAAAGCACTATATCATCGCGGCTCGAAGCAGGATATGTCTCTCGACCGCCTCTTGCTTTTTTAACCTGAACTTCGGGTTTTTAACATACTGACAAACAGTAGCATTGCCCCCCCCCTCGCTGCTCACAACTCTCTATTGAAATTTAAAGTTTCAATGAACTACATTACGACCGGAG
>JAAKFT010000131.1 GCA_011064935.1 Chlamydiota bacterium
CGGAACATGAACCACCTCCACAGTAGATGGTTCGTTTATAGAAGGATGGATTTATTTTTGTGAAGAAAAAATAAATACTTGACGACAGGCGACAGTTAGGGCTCGGAAAGAAATAAGTTGGGTGTTTCTGATAACTCAGCGCTTCAGATGCGCGGTGCAAATTCGCAGGTAAACTTATTAGTTTGCAAGAATTTGCAACAAAGCAGATGAAGATGGTGTGTTAGCAGAAATGGGTAAATTATTTCTGTACGAGCCCTTAGTTCAAAGGAAATAACAGGAGTGGTACAATGGCGCTCTAATATGAAATATTTGATTGTCAAAAGTTCCTCGTTGGGGGATATTATCCACGCCTTTCCGGTCTTGGATTATCTGAGGGAGAAATGTCCTGAAGCTCAGATTGACTGGGTGGTCGAGGCTTCTTTTGCCGAACTGGTCAGAGCTCATCCTTCGGTTGATCGGGTGATCTGTGTCGACACCAAAAAATGGCGCGGCAAGCTCTGGAAAAACAGCCGCGAGATCCGAGCTTTTAGAAGGGAGATTCAAAGCGAGAGCTACGATCTGGCCTTCGATCTCCAGGGCAATGTCAAGTCCGGTCTCATTCTCTCTCAAACTAAAGCCAAAAAAAAGATCGGTTTCGGTTGGAAAACCGTCGCAGAGTGGCCCAACGGACTTTTTACCAACTGCAAGTTTGATCCGCCAGCGGGCAAAAATATTCGAGAAGACTATCTCTATCTAGTCCAGAAGAGCTTTGGCGATGAGAGTCCATATCAGATGTCAGATATGATCTTAAAGATCACAGAAGAAGAGCAAAAAGTTCTAAGCTCTTTGCTGGCTAAGCCCCATCGTGTGCTGGTCTGCCCGGGAGCTGCTTGGCCCAATAAACAGCTCTCCTATGAAACATTGGTCTCCGAGCTGAATAAACAGACTGCTTCTTTCTTTTTTGCCTGGGGGACCGAAGAGGAGCGAACTTTGTCTCAAAAGCTCTGCGACCACTTCGGTGAGAGGGGAGAACTGCTCGACCGTCTTTCGCTGCCTCTGCTGCAAAATCTGATGCGCGGCATGGATCTCGTTGTCGCCATGGACTCTCTCCCGCTCCATCTCGCAGGAACGACTCCAACTCCTACTCTGAGTTTTTTTGGTCCCTCTTCGGCGAAGAAATATGCGCCCATTGGTGATCATCACCACTTTACTCAGGGAGAGTGTCCCTATAACATCCACTTTGAGAAAAGATGTCCCAAACTCCGAATTTGCCCCACTGGAAAGTGTTTGAAGAACTAAGAGAATGGTTTCTAGCCAACAGACGTCCGCTTCCCTGGCGCGAGAATCCGACGCCCTACCGCGTCTGGATCTCTGAGGTGATGTTGCAGCAGACCCAAGTCAAGACGGTCATTCCCTACTTTCATCGCTGGATGGAAGTCTTTCCAACCGTTCACGCATTGGCTGAAGCCCCATTGGAGCAGGTAATCAAACTCTGGGAAGGGTTGGGGTACTACTCTCGCGCTCGCAACCTACATGAAGCGGCCAAAATGGTGGTGGCGGAACATGGCGGCGAGCTTCCCGCTGATCCAGTAAAGTTGTCGAAAATCAAGGGCCTCGGTCCATATACGATCGGAGCGATATTAAACTTCGCCTTTCATCAAAGGGCTCCGGCTGTCGATGGCAACGTGAGTCGGGTTCTAGCCCGCTTCTTTGGAGGGAAAGAGGTTCAAATAGATCAGATTCTACCAAAGAGAGAGCCATGGGTGATCTCGGAGGCGCTGATAGAGCTTGGAGCGCTTATCTGCCATAGAGAGCCAGCCTGCCAGAGCTGTCCACTGCAGCAAGAGTGCGAGGCCAATAGGCTGGGGATGCAAAAAGAGCTGCCACGGAAAAAGAAAAGAGCCAAGGCTACACTTCTCTATCGAACCGTTGGGGTGATCCGCTGTGGCGAAAGCTATTTGCTCAAAAAGGGGGAGAAGGGCAAAATTATGGCCGATCTCTTTGAGTTTCCCTTTGTAGAAGCCAAAGTAGAGCCCGAGCATGCGAAAGAAAAATTGGAAAAATTACTGAAACTCTCTCTGAAATATGTTGGATCCCTCTCTTGTCAGCACCACACCTTCACTCGCTATCGTGCCCATCTCTATCCCTATCTATTTGAGGCAGAGGAAAAATCTGAAAATCATCTCTGGAAAACCATCCAAGAACTATCACCCCTTCCATTCTCCTCAGGCCATCGAAAAATCCTTAAACAACTGCTAATCCATGAAAATATTACACACTGAAGCCTCTCCAGGATGGGGAGGACAAGAGCTTAGAATCCTGCGTGAAGCCGAAGGGATGCGCGCCAGAGGTCACGAAGTGATTCTCGTGGTTCAAAAGGGGGGAGGTCTTGTCGTTCCTGCTCGAGAAGCTGGTTTTTTGGTCTATGAGACTCCGTTTGCCAAAAAGCATGGCATCGGGGTTTTGTTCAAGCTGATCTATATTATTTACAAACATCGTATCCAGATCATCAACACCCACTCCTCGCTAGATAGTTGGATAGCAGGAGTGGCGGGAAAGGTGACGAGGCGCAAAGTGATCCGTACTCGACATCTCTCAACACCTATTCGTGAGGGATGGAATAGCAAACTTCTCTACAACTGGTTGCCAGACTCCGTGGTCACTACCTGCGAAGAGGCAGCTGAGATGATCAAAAGACAGGCCAATCTTCCACCAGAGCGCTGTCGCTCCATTCCTACCGGCGTGGATCCCACCATGCTCACCGTTGATCCAGATGAGGTGGCCCGTTTCCGCGAATCGATCGGTGTTGAACCTCACGAGACTCTAGCGGGCACATTGTGTGTGCTTCGCGGCTGGAAAGGGGTAAGCGATCTCCTAGGAGCGGCAAAGATACTCGAAGATCATCCTCATCTCAAATGGCTTATTGTGGGCGGTGGTGTCAGCGAAGACCATTTTCGCAAAGAGTGGAAAGCGTTTGGTCTGGAGAAAAAAGTGATATTTACCGGCCATCTCGATGTTCCCTACACCGCACTGGCAGC
>JAAKFT010000132.1 GCA_011064935.1 Chlamydiota bacterium
ATCTTTGCTCGTCCGAGCTTGCCTTCGACCTCGAGCCAGTAGGGGAAATGGGTGGGATAGGTTTGAGTCGTGGTGTCGGGAAGATAGATTTCGACCTTTTTGTGAGAGAGTTCGCTGCCATCAGCGGGCCAGCGAGCTGTCCAAGCTTGGAAGGGGATATTCTGGTGGTGCTCTCCATCGACAATCAGCCGTGGATGCCAGAGTGGGCGACGGTCGGGTTTGCCATAACCTGGAGCCGGTCCGACTTTTCGTCTTCTGACGGATGGAGTCTCGGTAAAACGGAGATTGAGCAGAGTTGCCATGAAGCGGGAGGTCTCGGTCGTGTCAATCCAGCTTTGATGGGGAATAGAGTAGGCCTCTTCGCATTCTCCGGTTGTGAGATTGATTTGAGATTGGATCCAGGAGGTATAGCCCGGAGCACCGCTCTCGAACCAGTCGCGCCACATCATCGATTTTTGCGGATATTTGGCTCCTGGAATCGAGACCTCTTCCATAACAATTCGATTATTGGAGTTCTCGCTGATATGGAGAAAGGTATAGGTCTTATTTTGCTCGGTTACGAGATAGTGGCCCGGCTCGGCCTTGGCTAGATTCTCAAGTAAAGAGATTTCTTGACCCACCAAAGTCAGAGGGAGCAGCAGAAGAAAAAGAAGTTGTCGTATCATTGTTGTAACTATACCAGATTTCGCTTGTTTTTTTCCCAGATAGAAGCTACATTTTGTCCGTTTTACTGAGATTTCGGAGCAAAAATAAATGAAAAAAAATCTTCATCCCAATTATCGAGACGTTCTTTTCGTCGACTCTTCCACCGGATTCAAACTGGTATGTGGAAGCGCGCTTGAAACCAAGAAGACAGAGACTTTTGAGGGCAAAGAGTACCCCGTCTGTCACGTTTCTGTCTCCTCTTCTTCTCACCCTTTCTTCACGGGAAGTAATAAATTTATTGATACCGAAGGTCGGGTCGATAAGTTCCTGAAGAAATATGCCAAAAAGCAACAAGAGCAGCCCGTCGAAGAGAAGAAAGAAGAGAAGCCTAAGACTAAGCGCATCAAAAAGAAGAAGAAATGATTTTCGAGAAGAAGGTTAGAGGGATGCTTGAGCGATTTTCTGAGCTTGAGCAGGCTCTAGCGAGCCCAGACGCCTTTGAAGATCAAAAATCTTATCGTGAGATGACCCAGGAACACGCCTATCTCTCCGATGTGAAGACTGCCTGGGAGAAGGTAGAAAAGATGCACAAGGCTCTCGAAGAGACTCGAGAGCTTCTTGGAAGCGAATCAGATGAAGAGATGGTTGCGCTTCTGAAAGAGGAGATCGAAGAGTTTGAGAAGAGACTTCCTGCTCTCGAGAGTTCACTCGAAACCCTTCTGGTCCCACCCGATCCCAACGACAATCGCACGGTTATTCTCGAATTACGCGCCGGAACTGGCGGTGATGAGGCGGCTCTCTTTGTCGGAGACTGCGTGCGAATGTATCAACTCTATGCTGATATCCGCGGTTGGAAGTTTGAGCAGTTGAGTAGCAGCCCCTCAGAGGCTGGTGGTTTCAAAGAGTATATCATGGCCGTTTCCGGCCCCAATGTGAAGCGGCTCTTGCAATATGAAGCCGGCACTCACCGTGTCCAGCGTATCCCGGCAACCGAAGCTTCGGGTAGAATCCATACCTCAGCGATTACAGTGGCGGTTCTTCTTGAGCCTAGCGAGGAAGAGATCGCCAAGATCGATGAGAAGGATCTTAGAATCGATACCTATCGCGCCTCTGGTGCTGGTGGCCAGCATGTCAATGTCACTGACTCTGCCGTGCGCATCACACATATTCCTACAGGTGTTGTAGTCTGTTGTCAGGATGAGCGCAGTCAGCACAAAAACAAAGATAAGGCGCTCCGTATACTTCAAGTGAAACTAGTTGATCAGCAGCGTCAGGAGAGAGAGAAAGAAGAGGCTCAGACACGAGCTGCTCAAGTGGGAACGGGGGATCGATCAGAGAGGATTCGGACCTACAACTTCCCTCAAAACCGCGTGACCGATCATCGCATCAATCTTACTCTGTATCATCTCGATCAGGTGGTGCAAGGTCAACTTGGCCCGTTCTGCGAGGCGCTAGTTGCTCATTTCTATCAGCAGAAGCTAGCTTCCTGAACTTTGTTGCGAGCTCAACTGTTGCATCTCTATGAATTCGGTTTGTCTACGTCTACCCGTCACAACTCTGCGACCAATTTCTTGGTTATCTTTACCTAAGATAGGTTTTGAAACATGCTTATCGAATTGGAACCAGACTGGGTCGATTCTACGTCCTAGCCGCACTCTGTCGTCACGTGTTCTTGACAAAGACTCACTGAGAACATCACCAAGGAAGATTGTTACCAAAGCTAATTTTGCGGTTATTAGAGCTGTTAGGAATAATCCCGAGCTAGAAGGAAAGAGATAGAAGCCTGAAATCCCACATGATATGGATGTAACGAAGCATGTGGCCGCGATAGCGGCGATTACAGATAATGCTTTTGTTAGCTGTCTTTCAGCTTTTATGTCATTATTAAACGCTGCGATTCTTTCGCTCACTGTTGGAGGGGTGATATTCGCATTTATAGTTGTCATAAAAAACCTCAATTGTTTTCTTAATTAGTTTCTGGTATTAATTTTAAACAATTTTAATTATTTATTCAAGTTTGTTGCTATTTAAAATATTTGTTTTACGTCAGTGGTTTCTGCTTCGGTATAATTGGGAGAGGGGGTAAAATTGAGGGCTATGAGTAAGACAATATTTGAAATTCTGACTCTGTCAGAAAAAGTTTTAAAAGAGAGCGGTATTGCACGCCCTAGGCGTGAGGCGGAAGAGCTGATCGCTGATGTGCTGGATAAACGACGTCTGGACCTCTATCTGGCCTATGATCGCCCGCTGGAAGAAGGGGAGCTAGAGGGGATTAGGAAGGCGCTGAGGCGACGAAAAGAGGGGGAGCCAACACCCTACATTGGGG
>JAAKFT010000133.1 GCA_011064935.1 Chlamydiota bacterium
AGAAACTTCACAGCATGAGTAATTCCATGGCCAATCGGAGTAAGAATCTTTTTGTAAATCCATTTTGAGATGGGTTTATAATTCATGAGAGGATAGATAATCCAACCGACTGTGACAAACAGCGTCACATTCCCGGCGGTCTCCCACCAGGGTTTCTTCGCACCTTCGGCTCTTTTACTCGCTTCAGGAATACCGGGAAGAGGTACAACCTTGGTCATTGTGTTATTATCAGGATCTTCTGCAGGAGGGAGTACAGGAGAAAAAGCGAGGGGATCACTTGTTGCAAGAATTCGTACCATTATTTTACCTCTTATTTTTACTCATTTATAATACAAGCAACTGCTTACCAATACATTATATACGATAATTTATCATTTGACGACATTAAAAAATATTTAAATTGTATGACCTAACACGGAAGTAGCCAAAAATCAAAAGATTCCATAGATTACTTGGTATGAATTCTTTTGACATCAACAACCCTATTAAAAATTTTATTATAGACCGTGTGAGTGAGCTTCCTGAAATTCAATGCAGGATGATTGAACTCACCCATCAACCAACCGGCGCGGAAATTATCTCCATCGAAGCCGATGATGATGAGAACCTCTTCTCTCTCTCTTTTCGCACCTATCCCGAAAACTCGAGAGGTGTCGCCCATATCCTAGAACATACGGTGCTTTGTGGATCAGAAAAGTTTCCGGTGAAGGATCCCTTCTTCGGGATGATTCGAAGAAGTCTCAACACCTTTATGAATGCCCTCACAGGAGCCGATTTCACCTGCTATCCCGCCTCCTCGCAAGTGGTCAAGGACTTCTACAATCTTCTCGATGTCTATCTCGACGCGGTCTTTAAACCCCGTCTGCTGCGAACCAGTTTTCTTCAGGAGGGCCATCGGTTGGAGTTTGCCGAACCCGAAGACCCTTCGTCTGAGCTGACTTTTAAAGGGGTTGTCTTCAATGAGATGAAGGGAGCCCTTGCGACTGGAGAGGCAAGGCTGAGTGAAGCGCTGCTCCATGCGCTTTTCCCAGACATTACCTATGGCGTCAACTCTGGTGGAGAGCCGAAAGTGATCCCTGAGCTCACTTATGAAGAGCTGAAGGCTTTTCATAGCAAATACTACCATCCGAGCCGCTGTCTCTTTTTCTTTTACGGGAATTTTCCTCTCAAAAAACATCTCGAGTTTCTTGAAGAGAATGCTTTTAAAGGGGTGGAAAAGGTGGCTCCCCTTCCTCTTGTACCAAAACAGCCTCGCTTTTCTCAAAGAGTGGATCAAAGTCTCTCCTATTCGATCACACCTGAAGAGGGTAGTGAAGAGAAAACATTGGTTGGGATGGCATGGTTGACCTGCTCTACCTTGGAGCAAGAAGAACTACTCGCACTCAGCGTTCTCGATCTGGCTCTGATGGGCACTGACGCCTCCCCTTTGAAGATGGCTCTTTTAAAATCCAATCTCTGTAAACAGGCGGACGCTTTTCTCGAAGGAGAGATCAGTGAAGTGCCTTTCTTTCTCGTCTGCAAAGGATGTGACAAAGAGAATGCCGAAGCTCTTGAGAAAGTGGTACGTGATACTTTGGAGCACTATGCAGAAAAAGGGGTGCCGGCCCATCTAGTTGAAGGGGCGATCCATCAGCTGGAGTTTTCGCGAACCGAAATCACGGGTGGCTCATCGCCCTATGGCCTGGCGCTTTTTATGCACTCAGCCCTCCTCAAACAGCACGGTGGAAAGCCGGAAGATGGGATGCTAATCCACACCCTCTTCAAACACCTGCGAGATCGGGTTAAGGACCACCACTATCTTGCTACTCTTATTCGCAAACACCTTCTCGACAATCCTCACTTTGTCCGCATTGTGATGGAGCCCGACACAGAGCTGACGGCTAAAGAAAATGCCGAAGAAAAAAGCGTACTCCGCTCGATTCAAGCCGCTCTCACAGAAGAAAAGAAGCAGAAAATCATCGCTGAGACCAAAGAGCTCCGAACCTATCAAGAAAAAGCAGAAGATAATCTCGACATCCTTCCAAAAGTCACGCTGAAAGATGTGCCCCAGAAAGAGAAAGAGTTTGCTCTCCACCAGGAAAAGTTTGAAAATCTCACTCTCTTCCACCACTCAACTTTTACCAACGATATTGTCTACGCTGATCTTATCTTTGACCTCCCGAAAATTGCCCAAGAAGAGCTTCCATTATTGCGGCTCTTCACCCTCATGCTACCTCAGGTGGGATGTGGCGGTAGAGACTACAGGGCTCACCTGGACTATCTGTTGGAACACACTGGGGGTATCGGCGCCTCTCTCGATCTCTGCCTTCAGGTCGAAGATCCCAAAGAGATGAAGCCGATGCTCTCCATCCGCGGCAAAGCGCTCTATCGCAAAATCAACAAGCTCTTCCCGCTCTTTCGAGATCTTGTCGAATCGGCAGACTTTACCGACATCTCAAGGCTCCAAGAGCTGCTGATGCAGCACTATCACGCGCTCGAAACTGGAATCACCCACCATGCTCTCCGATATGCAATCAACTTGTCAGGCAGCAGCTTTTCAACTTCTTCACGCATCCATAACAGCTGGTATGGCCTCGAGTACTTCTTCAAACTAAAAGAACTGGTAGCCTCATTCGAAAAAGAGCCTCAAACGCTGGTGGAGCAACTGCAAAAACTTCAAAAGAACTGTCTTGGACTCCAGAATGGTCAGCTTGTCCTGAGCTGTAGTGATGAGATCTACAAAACACTCAAAGAGGAGGCGTTCTTCGGGCTACCGAAACTCCCCACCAAAACATTTACGCCCTGGAAAAGTGACTATAACCTCCCATCCGCCACCTCACAGGGCCGCACGATCTCGGCTCCCATCGCCTTTACCGCATTAAGCTTTCCATCGGTCGGCTATCTCCATGCGGATGCCGCTGCATTGAGCGTCGCCTCGCAAATGATGGAGCACAAGA
>JAAKFT010000134.1 GCA_011064935.1 Chlamydiota bacterium
TTGCTTTTCAGCAAATTCCTTGCTTAATTTCCTATCAACCGTTCCTTCGGTGTCTTCGAGTTGCTCTAAAAACTTGGGGGCTATGGTCAGAAGATCACATCCGGCAAGTTCCAAGATTTCATCGGCGTTTCGGAAGCTGGCGCCCATGATTTGTGTGGGATAACCAAACTTTTTGTAGTAGTTGTAGATCTGGTTAACAGAAAGAACACCAGGATCTTTATCAGGTGGAAAGCTTTCAACTTTCTCATGAACTTTATGCCAGTCGAGAATACGGCCAACAAAAGGGGAGATGAGTGTCGCCTCTACCTCTGCGGCAGCGACGGCTTGAGGCAGACTGAACATCAGGGTCATATTGCAGTGGATGCCCTCTTGTTCCAGATGTTTAGCAGCCTGGACACCTTCCCAGGTTGAAGCTAGTTTAATGAGAACGCGGTGGCGATCGATGCCGGCATTTTCATAGAGGTCGATTAGGATGGTAGCTTTCTGGATGCTTCTCTCGACATCGAAGGAGAGCCTTGCATCTACTTCTGTGGAGACGCGGCCGGGGACGATTTTGAGGATCTCGATGCCAAAGTTGACGAAGAGTTTGTCCATAATAAATCGCATCATCCGTTTTTTATCGGAGGTCTTATTCGTGCCCCACTTAATGGCATCGTCGATCAAGTATTGATATTGAGCTTCTTGAGCAGCGGCAAAGATGAGGGAGGGGTTGGTGGTGGCATCGGTCGGCTCATACTTCTTGATCGAAAAGATATCTCCAGTGTCACAAACAACGGTAGTCATGGATTTGAGTTGATCTAATTTATTGGGCATTATGTGTCCTTCTGTTTGTAAGCTTTTGGAGGTTTGTTAATCATCTTACCATGAGCTCGTGATTTTGGCCAATTCGATGGTTTTCCTGGAATCTCTTTGATGGATTTGCTATGTTGGGGTCATGAAAATTGGTCATAAGCTTCAATTTCTTTGTGAGGATTGCGAAGCCCCGGTTCTCTTCTCGGTTTTGGATAGCGGTGATTTTGGAGGTATTGTCTCCTGCCGTGCCTGTGGAAGAAAGTATGCCTTTGATGATGAGACTTTGCTGCGACAGCTCAAGCAGTTTGAGGCTCTTTGCTACCAAATCCATGCCTCTGAGGAGATTCTTGGCAGTACAGCGATCGCGATCGATGTGGGATCTCATCATGTGAAGGTACCATTCAATATTCTTCTGACTCGTCTTAGTCCAGTGATTGAACTCAATATCAAGGGGAAGAAGGTTGTTATCGCTTTCCGTGTTGAGCCACTCAAAGATATTCCTGAGTCTCGCGCTGTTTCCTCAGTCTAAAAGTCTTATTATCTACACGCTGGAAACCGCAGATAGAATTAATTTTGCGTCGCTTGATGCGACGCAAGACTATTTTCTCTAATACATAGAAATTCTCGTGGATGAGACTTATCTTATTTATCTGCGCCTATCTGCGTTCATCTGCGGTTTCATTCAGGTCAACCTGATCAGTTTCACAGACCCGTACTTTACTTAGCTTACGATAGAGTTTGCCAAACATCTTTGGGGGGATCTCAGAATAGAAACCGCCGGGAGCGGCAATAGTGACTCTCTGATTTTTCGAAAGGGCTGAGATGAGCAATTGGGTGGCATCCTCGGGAAGAAGCAACCGCTGGTCTCCTTCCATGCGAGTGGTGGCGAACGAATAGGGCTGTTCATCCACAATAATCGCCACAGGATCGTTGGCTTGAGGTGGTATTTCTCGAGCTTGAACGCTGAGATAGGCACGTGTTCCAAAAGTGCCTTTCAAGAATTGGAGTTCGAGCCCGTTAAAAGGATTGGCGACTGGAATTCTGAGATTGGCTGAGTTGGAGGTGATGGGTTTGGTTTTGACCTCTTGATAGACCCATCCGGTTTTGGGAGAACAACAAGGCAAAAAAAAGAAGAGAAGAGCTATAACACTCTTCTCTAAAAATATAAGCTTATTCTCTCGAGAGAATAATGGATTTTTTCTCATACTATTGCTGGGCAGTCTAGCCGTGTGAGCTTGAGCCGTTGCTGGATATGATAATCGCAGCAGCAGCAACACCTACGATGGCAACTCCTACACCTAAACAGCAGAGGTCAAAACCACAATCTGTGCCACAAACGGGTGCACATGGGCATGGGCATGGGCATGGGTCACAGGGCTTAGCACAAGAAGGTGTACATGGCTGAGAAGGTGGCATCATGAAATCACAGGGGTAATCACATGAAGACTGACAATCTCCGCCGCCTGCGTTGCAAGCCGCAAACATAGTATTGGATAGCCCGCCAGAGATAGCGAGCATAGCACAAAAAACAGCGATAATCTTTTTCATCATTCATCTCCTACGTGGAAAATATATTTCGCATTCTATCTCCATTGATACCAAAAAAATGTTTTTAGCTGCAATCTTTTTTTTCTACGACGTATGCGATGTCGATCCATTGCCGGAAGAGACAATGATCGCAGCTGCAGCGGCAAGAGCAGCTAAACCGATTCCAAGAGCACACATAGAAATGCCGCAATCTGCACCACAAGCTGAAGCGCAAGGGTCACAAGCTGGCGGACATGGACTACTTTGGTCGGCTGATTGACACTCACAGGGAGTGCAGGAACATTCGGGGCAATAGCCATGATTGTAGTTCTGGTAGTCATAGAGTTTTCCAGTGTCAGCAACGGAAATCCCGCCAATCGCAATTAATCCTGTGCAAAAAAGTGCAATAAGTTTTTTCATGTTTTTCTCCTTTAATTACATTCTATCAAGAAATATTTGAAAGTTCCAATAGAAGTTTTGCAGAGATTACTTTTTAAGTTCAAGGAAATTTGTGCGAAGAGG
>JAAKFT010000135.1 GCA_011064935.1 Chlamydiota bacterium
GCATGTGAAATGTCCCTTAAGATGTTTGGGGATTTTGGCAATATGATAGCCCTCAAGGGGATCGGCGTGCGACTAGGAGGGCGGATCTGCAATACGATGAGAGCCTTTGAGCTGGCTGAGGAGGGAACCAAGCCTGGACTCACGCTGGTATTACCCAAGACACAGACCAAGATCTTGGCGATGGTTCGTGAGATCAGAAAGTGAAAAATTTCTTGAGAATTATTCCGTTGTGGAAAATTGGAGCTGAAGCTATCATCCTTTCTCTGTATATTATATCGATGAATTAGGAGATAGAATGGCACGCTATAGAGGCCCCAAAAATAGAATCGCCCGTCGCTTTGGAGCAAATGTCTTTGGACGTGCTCGTAATCCTCTGGTTAAAAAACCCAATCCTCCAGGTATGTTCGGAGCAAGACGTCGTAAAAAATCAGATTACGGAGTCCAGCTTGAGGAGAAGCAAAAACTCAAGGCCTGCTTCGGCATGATCCTGGAAAAACAGCTAGTCCTCTCCTATAAAAAAGCGCTTGCTTGCAAAGGGAATACCGCGGAAAATTTCATGCAGCGACTGGAATGTCGTCTAGATAACGTCGTCTATCGCCTCCGATTTGCACGAACAATCTTTGGAGCTCAACAGCTTGTAGCCCATGGCCATGTGATGATAAATGGGAAAAAGGTAGATCGTCGCAGTTTTCAGGTTCGCCCTGGGATGGAGATTGCCATCAAACCGAAGTCTCACAAGATGAAGGCTATTGTCGAAGCGATGGATACCTCTATGCAAAACGTACCCGACTATCTTGAGATGGACAGGGATAATATGAAAGGCAAGCTGCTCTCTACGCCAGATCTTGAGCAGGTCGAGGGACAGCTCCCTCTGCCAGTCAATATTCCTGTGGTTTGCGAGTTTTTAGCCCACCGCACCTAATACTAATGGAAGAAAATAAAGTTACAAACTCGAGCCACCCAACGTGTCATCTTCGGCCTATCCTTTCTTGTTCATATTTAAAAATATGAGCTTCGAAACGATAGCCCAAATCTGCCACGCTATCTGACCCGATTTTGTAACTTTATTTTCTTCCATTAGTATAACGCGAGCTCGGTTTTTAACCTGTTTCAAGTAAAAGCCTTAGCTGTAAATTAACTTTTTTGACGAAGCAAGGCGATCGCGGTCGCGATTTAACTCTGAACAGCCCCGGGAAGGGCGAAACTACTACTACAGATTCTTTCGCCCCTACCAGGACTCAACAATTCTTATCTTCACCCCGCGTTCCAGCGAAGGCCTTCGGCCAACGCTTGCACACGGGGCTGATTAGAGTTTGATCGCTACCGCGATCAGTAATATCGTCGATTCGCGAAAGCTTGGATCCAACTGGATCCCATGGAGTTAAAAACCGAGCGCACATTAACTGACTCTCTTAAAGTTAAAAACCGAACGCACGTTAAACCTAAATTCCTCTATCTTCAACAACCTCGCTGAAAGAAGAAACGTTGTGGCGAAGAGCAGCGTCTCTGCGCCAAAAGTACCTAGTTGCGTCAAAAAATGACGTGGAAAGGGATACAACGGTCTTCCGAGAAGCGATGACAAAGTGTTGTCATGGAAGAGCCAGCTGCTTAGGGTGATCGTGATCGCGATGGCGAAAAGCGAACAGCCGGCAACCTTGAGAAAGGGTATCTTTTCGAGCCCGCCCTCTTTTTTCATCAAAAAGTAGAAGAGCGCTGCGACGTTGACACAGGAGGTCAGGGTGGTGGCCAGGGCAACACTGATGGCTCCGAGGTGGAAGCCATAAACAAAAAGGGAGTTGAGGCCTATATTGAGAAGCACGGTGGCCACTGAGATAAGAGAGGGAATTCGGTACTCTTTGTGGGCATAGAAGGCAGCAGCCAGGATTAATACGAGGGTCATGGGCACTAAGCCAGCTCCATAGGCCCAGAGACAGCGGGAGGTGGTGTAGGTAGCGGCTTGGCTGAACTCTCCCCTGCCGTAGACGAGGTTGACGCTCACAAGGCCGAGGGCAAAGCAGGCGGCGGTGATAGGGATCATGTAGGTGACCACCCGGCGGAAGGCGAGGGCGAGAAATTGAAGGTATCTAGGACGATCACCGGCTTCGAGGGCGCGGGAAATGGGTGGCAAGAGGGCTCCAGTGAGGCCGACGCCGAAAAGGGCGAGAGGAAGCTGCTGAAGGCGTAGAGCATACCAGAGAAGGGCAGGGCCCTCTGGATCGGCCGATCGGGCGAAAATAGCGTCTAGGGCGCTGTTGATCTGGGTGGCGGTGACGCCGATGAGGGCAAGCAGAAAAGGGCGGAAAATCCGGAGAATCTCACGGCCCATCTTCTCTTTTTGGAGCCACCATTTGGGTCCGAGAGTGGTGGCGAGAAAGCGGTAGACCCGAGGGACAGTAACCAGCCACTGGGCGGCGAAGGCGAAGACGAGCACCATGGAGAGATAGAGCATCGCCTCAGGAGTGGTCCGTCGGTACAAAAATAAGACAGCACCGATCCAGATCAGGTTGAGGGCAACGGGGGCGACACTGGGCAAGAAGTAACTTCGCTCACAGTTGAGAAGAGAGGTATTGAGAGCGTAGAGCGAGATAAAGAGAAGGGCGGGCATCAGAACCATCGTCAGCCTGATGATCTCAACATTGCCGGGTTCTAGATCGCCAAAAAGCAGAAAACTGCCCAAAATCCCCTCACCGATAAAGGTGAGCAGGAGCAGGATGAGAGTCAATCCGGCGGAGAGATCGTGAAAAAAACGGGCGGCTTTTTGGGGGCTCTCTTTGCGGAGGGACTCAAAGTGGGGAACGAAGGCGACATGAAGC
>JAAKFT010000136.1 GCA_011064935.1 Chlamydiota bacterium
TAATAACTGGAAGCAGCTCACCGACGTCTTGGTTGAAGAAGTGCAATGCCTAAACTGTTGAATACAAAGTTTCTTTGATCTAAAATTGCAAGGCTATGATTCCTAGAGCTGTAAATGATACCGCCGCCGCACCCAGCCCTGTATATAAGGCCAAAGAGAATGCCAAGGTCACAGCTGTGGCGCTGACGATTATTGCCCTCCTATTGGTCGGTGCGGGACTGATTCTTATGGGCATTCAGACGATGTCAGCGACAATGCATCTGGGTTTGGGGGTCTTTCTCTTCTTTGGCGGGGGACAGGTGGTCTTCATTGGCGCCGGTCAATTCATGGCTGCCATTGGTTTCGCAACATACTCATTCTTCAAAAAACCAAGTCTTGCACGCTCTTGAGACCAAAGTGTTTAAGAAAGCGCTTGGTGATGCCATATTGAGAAGGACGCCCCGGAGCATCTAATTTCCCCACTCTCTCAGCCAAACCTCTTTCGAGCAGCGAGGAAAGGACTCCGCTACTGTCGACCCCTCGAATAGCTTCGATTTCGGCGCGAGTAATGGGCTGCTTGTAGGCGACAATGGCCAAAGTCTCTGTGGCAGCACGCGAGAGCTTTTCACCGCGCCTATCTTGGTGAAGCTGTTGGACAAACGAGCTGGCCGCATTGACTGTACGCAACATATATCCACCGGCTATCTCTTCGATTTCGAAACCCCGCCTCTGCTCTTGATACTCCTTGCCAAGAGCTTGGATGATCTTTTTAATTTCCACGCTGCGCAAGGGATATGTGGTGTTGACAATCTCTCGGATCTTATCCAAAGCGATCGGCTCCCCGGTTGAAAAGAGCAGAGCTTCGATAATCTGTCTGATCTCATCTTTGCGAGAGATCGTTTCACCGGCCAATGCCTTTTCAGTTCTCTCTTCTAAAATATTAAGATTTTGATTCATAAGTTTTTGTAATATAGATTTTCTCGTTCTCTTTGATGACGCATGCCTTTTGTAGTTTCATCAGCTCCAGAAGAGCTAGGAAGGAGACAATAAGCTCTTGCTTGCTTTTTTCGGGATCAAAAACGGCTTCAAAAGCGATTTTTTCTCCACTTTCAAGTTTTGCCTTTAGCCACTCAATTTTAGGCCCGATCTGCCACTCCTCGTCTTGAATAATCCCCTTGGGCCGTTTGGCCGCTTGTTCTAAAACGGAGTGAAGAAGCTGGGTAAGGTCCTGAAGTTGAACTTCTTCAAGGCCATCGCCCCGCTCTTTCGATGGAGGAGAGATATCTCGAGAAAAGAGCGATTTGCGTTCCTGTTCCAATGAGGAGAGCTCTTTAGCCACCTCCTTAAAACGGCAATACTCAAGGAGTTTGTGAATAATTTCGAAGCGGGGATCTATATCCTCATCGATTTTCTCTTCATTTGGAAGCAACTTGCGACTTTTCATCAGAAGCAGAGTCGATGCGATCGAAAGAAATTCCGCTCCACCATCTACACTCGATAGGCGGTCGAAAAATTGAGCGGTTATCTCTTTCATCGCGATGTCGCAGATATCTACCTCTTCTTTCTGAGTGAGATAAAGAAGAAGTTCTAGCGGCCCTTCGAAATTAGTTAAACTAAAATTATTGGTTTTGTTAAACAATTGAAATAATTCTTTTTTATTTTCACTAAAGTTCTCTTTCAAAATTCCGATGTAACAATATAGTGATCATTTCATAACAGAGTAATCAAAAACCATGAGAAATGCAATAAAAGCTTTCGTTCTCTTTCTTGTTCTCCCATTTTCCCTTGTAGCCTCTCATGCTACGCTCTCTTCTACTGATGTTCGAAAAGTCATGAATCAATTCTTTGAATATCATGTCGACCAGAAGAAGATGTCTCCTCTTCTTATCGAAAGAACTCTAAAGATTTATATTGAGGATTTTGACTCTCATCACACCTATTTGTTGGAGAGTGAGGTAAAAACCTATCTTCATCCCGATAAAAAGATGCTTCGAACCATAGTTTCGGATTATCAAAGTGATCATTTTTCTCTCTACTTTAATCTGAACAGTGTGCTTCAAAAGTCTATTGCCCGTAGCAGGCAATGGCGGCAGGAGTGGTCGCAAAACCCTCAAAAACTCGTCGCTGAGGCCAAAGCAGTGACTAAAAGGAACTCTTCACCAGATAAGAGTTTCGCTAAGAGCGAGAGCGATTTGCGGCAAAAACATCATGACCACTTCGTGAAGTTTATTGCTTTTCAGTTAGAGCAACAGCCAAGATCTCTGTCGCCAGGAAAAGAGGGGGCTTTGATAGCTCTCTGTGAAAAGCAGTTCTCGTCCATGGAAAATCCCTACTTAGGGTTTGGAGATGCGGGAGAAACGCTGAGTGCCAAAGCGCAAGAGCACCAAGTCTATTTAAAGGTGCTCAAAGCCATGGCCCATAGTTTGGATGCCCATACAGCTTACTATAGTCCTGAAGAAGCGATGGCGATGAAGGTACAGCTTGAAAAAGGGATGTGTGGGCTTGGAGTGGTGCTTCACGAGGGTATTGAAGGGGTGATGATTGCCGATATTCTCAAAGGCGGTCCAGTCGAGAAAGAAGGATCTCTCCATAAGGGCGATACCATCGTTGAAATCGATGGAGAGCCGATCAAAGCCTACTCTTTTGCAAAAGTCCTTGAGGTTTTGCGTGGTGGCGCAGGAAGCAAGACCGTTTTGGGGGTTTTGTCGGGCGAAGAGCAGACCTTCCATAGCGTGCAGCTGACCCGTGCAATGATCACCATTGAGGATAAACG
>JAAKFT010000137.1 GCA_011064935.1 Chlamydiota bacterium
TCAACTTCACGGCGAGAGTTAGAAAAGATGAGGCATTGCGCGGGATCCACTTTTTTGAGAAGGGCGATGAGATCCTCTGTTTTGTGGCGGGGATTTTGGCAAAAGAAGAACTGATGTGAGAGGTTACTTGGAGCGGGTTTGCCCGTAATTAGCAAGAGCTCTTTGGGCTTATTCATGTAGTTTTTGGCGATCAGGCGAATCTCTTTGGGCATGGTGGCAGAAAAGAGGAGGGTCTGATGGTCCTGGACCAGACAGTCCATGATAAACTCGAGATCTTCGATAAAGCCCATCCCTAACATTTGATCTGCCTCATCGAAAACCAATGTCTTCACGTGGGTCAAATCGATCCGCCTGGAGTAGATAAGGTCAATCAATCGGCCCGGAGTAGCAACAAGGATATGGACACCGCTTTTGAGTTTTGCCAGCTGAAGATCTATATCTTCTCCGCCGAAAATGGCGAAGAGTTTGACTCCTTTGATTTTGCCGACTTTTTGAGCTTCGGTAGAATATTGGAGGGCGAGTTCCCGAGTGGGAACGACGATCAGCACTTGAATGTGGAAGGAGCTGAGATCGACAAGATGGCAAAGAGGTATCGCACAGGCGGCGGTTTTTCCGGAGCCGGTTTCGGCAAGAGCAATCAGATCATGCCCTTCAAGGACGATCGGGATCGTCTGGGCTTGTATGGGAGTTGCCTCCACATAATTGGCTGCTCTCAAACTATCTAAAACGGTGGGGTCTAGGGGAAATTCTTCAAATCTCACGTGATTGTATCCATTTTCTGATCACTTTTTTCACAAACCATTTTGGAAGGAGATGGGTAGTGATCCATGTTCCCCATCGGTAGCGCCAATCAAAGATATGGACGGCTTTTTGCTTCTCAATCTGCCACCAAATCTGCTGGGCAGCAAATTCGGGAGAGAGAAGCGGTCCCTTGCGTGTGACCCTCTCCTTTTTTGCAGCCCGAGCCGCAAGGGCGGTGACCACTTGTCCTGGAGAACTGACAAGCACTCGGATGCCATGGGGCGCAAGCTCATAGTCCAAATTGATCGAAAAGCTCTTTACAAAGGCTTTGGAAGCACCGTAAATGCTGGTCCCAGGAGAGGGGAAGTCACCCAAAATGGAAGAAACATTCAGGATGATACCCGACTTTTTTTTGCGAAGCAATGCTTTTGCAGCTTCTAGGGTGATCTCCAGGGGAGCTGCCCCATTCACTTCGAGGATCTTCATCTCATCTTGGGTGGGATGGTTACCAGCATTGCCGTAGAGGGTATAGCCCGCATTGTTGATCACGAGGTCGGGCGCTTGTTCTCGGATGGTCTTCAGTAGGCTTTCCCGTCTTTCGAGGGGAGTTGCGATCGTGGTGACAGAGACTCGATCTGCAAATTCGGCCGCCAAGGCGTGGAGTTTTTCCTCATTTCTTCCATGCAGAATCAGTGGGATGGATTTGGAGGCGAGGAGGCGCGCTAGGGCCTCACCGATGCCGGAACTTGCTCCGGTAACTAGGGCAAGCTGAAACTGCACGTTAACCTTCCTCACCGGGGTGATGAGGGGGATATTTAATTCTCGGATGGCTGGCAGCGAGCAGGGTTTTGACAAGCGTCTTCTTGACAATGCCGAGCTCTTCAAAGGTCAACAAGGAGTCATTAAACTGGCCATCGGCTGTTTTTTGACAGATCAGCGTCTCTATGAGTTCTAAGACGCTCTTTTCGTTGAAAATATCTAGGCTGCGAGAAGCGGCTTCTAAGGAATCAGCAAGCATTATAATCGTCGCTTCCTTGCTGCGGGGCTTGGGACCGCTGTAGCGAAAGTCTTTCTCGTCGATCTTGCTCGTATCCCCCTGGAATAACTTCAGCTGTTTGCGGTAGAAATAGTAGACCAGTTGGGTGCCGTGGTGCTCTTTGATGATATCGATAAACTGTTCGGGAAGGCCGATTTTTCTAGCCAGCGCAACCCCTTCACTCACATGGGCGACGATTACCTGCGCCGACTCAGTAGAGGTCAAAAGTTGGTGCATATTGACGCCGCCAAGCTGGTTTTCCGTGAAATATTGGGGGTTGGCTAGCTTACCAACATCGTGATAGAGAGTGGCGACACGACAGAAGAGGCCATTGGCTCCTATCGAGGTAGCCGCGGCCTCGGAAAGGTTGCCCACCACCATGGAGTGCTGGTAGGTACCGGGAGCTTCGATAGTCATACGGCGCAAGAGTTCGTTGCTCGGATCCATGAACTCCATGAGCGTGATATCGGTCATGATCCGGAAGAGCGATTCGAGGATGGGGAGAAGTCCGACGACCAAAACAGCCGTCAGCACCATAAAGATCAATGTACTGATGAGATCGCTGACAAAAGAGAGGCTGAAAGCAGTGGTTTCGTAGAGATTAAAGGCCAAAATCACCAGCAGGCTGGCAAGCCAAGCCTTTCCAAAAACTACAAAGACCTCTTTGCGCCGCCTGATGGTGGGTGTGCTTAAGATCACCACCATGGCTGTCACAATATTGATCACTAGGAAAGGAATACTCTCAATCGCCAAGGCCAGCGGAAAGATAATCGACAGGAAGATCGCCGCAAAAGCAGCAATCCGCTGATTCATTAAGCTGCTTAGCAAAATCGCAGCAAAAGGGACAAA
>JAAKFT010000138.1 GCA_011064935.1 Chlamydiota bacterium
GTCACCACTATTCCCAGAGCGGAGAGAGAGGGGCCAACTCCGAAGGATGCAAGAACTCCAACGGTCAAGGCTAAGAGGGCCACTAAGGTAGTCACCTCAGCCAGATGTCGTCCAATCATTATTTGAGAGAGGGCTGTGTTGGAAGAAGTCGGGGTTACCATAATTACCTCTTTTTTTTATATTTTGACTATATTATAAGCTCATGCTTTGATTACTTCAATCATTGAACTTGTTGTTCAAAAAATGTTAATTATATGAATGAAGAAATCCGACTTTCAAAATTGATGTCCGAGAGGAAGATCTGTTCCCGCCGAGAAGCTGATCGCTTTATTGAGCAGGGGATGGTCATCGTGGATGGTGAGGTGATTTCGACGCTTGGAACCAAGGTCTCTCCCCATGCACTTGTTGAGCTTCTGCCAGAGGCGCAAAGAGAGCAACGGGCAAAGGTGACGATTCTGCTCAATAAACCGGTTGGCTACGTATCGACACAACCGGAGAAGGGGTATCGACCAGCTATTGATTTAATTGTGCCAGACAATCAGGTTCGAGAGCGAGGAGATCCGATCTTAGAGCCGGCCCATTTGTGGAAGTTAAGTGTAGTGGGGCGGCTGGATATTGATTCCAAGGGTATGCTTCTTCTCACACAAGATGGGTCTGTGGCTAAGGCGGTTATTGGTCCCGACGCAGATATGGAGAAAGAGTATCTGGTGCGGGTGAGCGAGGATGTGCCGCAAGATGCGATACGAAAATTGCGGTCGGGTCTCTCTCTGGATGGAAAGGTTCTAAAACGTGCGAAGGTGGATCTGTTGCATCCAAGTCTTTTGAGGATCGTATTGCGTGAGGGAAAAAAACGGCAAATCCGAAGGATGTGTGAGCTGGTCAATCTTCGCGCGATCTCTCTCAAAAGAGTGCGCATAGGAAAGATCTATCTAGGCGATCTGCCGATAGGCAAATGGCGTTTTTTGCAGTGCTCGTTGACAAATCGTTGACGGTTTCATAGTCTGCCGATATGGCAAAGAAAGAACAGTCGTTCGGCATTATCCCGCTGCGCCAAAGAGCAGGACAGTGGGAGGTGCTACTTATTCTCCATAGAAAAGGACATTGGGCCTTCCCCAAAGGCCACCGGGATCGGGGTGAAGAGCCGCTGCAGACAGCGGTTCGTGAACTCAGAGAAGAGACAGGTTTGGAGATCGCCCGTTTTGTGGCAGCTCCGCCACTCAGCGAGCGCTATTTTTTTACCTGGGAAGGGCAAAAGGTTGACAAAAGCGTCGAATACTATTTAGCTGAAGTTTCTGGAGAGGTGGTGTTGCAAGTTGCAGAGGTGTCGGACTATCGCTGGCTGCCCATCAAAGAGGCAGAAGCGGTTGTGACCTACGCAGAAGCGAAGCGGCTCTGCCGTGAGGTGGAAAAATACCTATGAAACTCGTTCAAACGGCAGCTGAGGCGGTCTCATACATTGGATCTGGACAGCGGGTCTTTGTCCATGGAGAGGCTGCGACGCCCCACCTGCTGCTCGATGCTCTTTTTGAGAGGTGCGGCTCTTTGAAGGATGTGGAGCTGGTCCATCTCCATCTGATGGATCATGTTCCCTATGATGAGGCGGCCTTTAAAAAGAGTTTTCGGGTCGCTAATTTTTTTGTCGGTAAAAACGTTCGAGATTCCCTCGATTATGACACGATCGACTATCTTCCCTGTTTTCTGTCGGAAATTCCCTATCTCTTTCGATCCAAACGGCGGCCATTGGATGTGGCTCTGATCCATGTCTCGTCACCTGATCACCACGGCTTCTGCACGCTGGGTGTGAGTGTGGATATTGCCAAGGCAGCAGTGGAGTGCGCTAGCCTAGTTATTGCTCAGATCAATCCGCAGATGCCCAGAATGCACGGTGATGGGTTTATTCATGTGTCAGATATTGACTATGGAGTGGAGGTAGATACACCGCTCTCTGTTTTGGAGAGTCACTCTATCAGTGACGTTGAGAGCAAAATTGGAGAGAATGTGGCTACGCTTATCGAAGATGGGGCGACGCTGCAGATTGGAATTGGTGCGGTGCCCGATGCAGTGCTCTTGTCGCTCAAAGATCGCAAACATCTGGGGATTCACTCTGAGATGTGGTCGGATGGGGCTTTGGCTCTCATTGAAGCGGGAGTGATCGATAACTCACAAAAGGTGGTGCATCCTGGCAAGAGTGTCTCGGGGTTTCTCATGGGTACCCGGAGACTCTATGATTATGTCCACGACAACCCTTCGGTGATTCAGCTGGATATAGGTTATGTGAACTCTCCGACGATTATTGCGAGAAACCCCAAGGTGGTCGCGATTAATTCAGCGGTTGAGGTCGATCTCTCCGGACAGATCTGTGCCGATTCGCTTGGAAGCAGGATTATCTCAGGAGTCGGTGGACAGATGGACTTTATGCGGGGAGCTTCGCTATCACACGGCGGGAAACCGGTCATTGCTCTCTCATCGCGCACACACAAAGGGATTCCGCGGATCGTCTCACAGCTCAAGCTGGGCGCTGGTGTGGTGACCACGCGGGCTCACGCTCACTATGTGGTGACCGAGTATGGGGTCATCGATCTTTTTGGGAAGACGTTGAAAGAGCGAGCTCAAGCTTTAATTAC
>JAAKFT010000139.1 GCA_011064935.1 Chlamydiota bacterium
GAACTCGGTGACTTACAAAAGTCACCTTCGTTCTCCACGCTTCGTTCACAGCAAAAATCTTTCGTCCGATTTTTATCATCTTAAATTTAATCAACTATAGTATCGCGTCGATATCGATGATCCCGCTCTGCTGGAGCATGATCAAGATCACTCCAACAGGGACGATCCACCGAACGAGAAAGAGCCATGGCTTAAAAAGAAAGAGCCACTTGGTCCCTTCTGTAAAAGCAGTCTTTCGAAGCTCTTTCTCCAAAATCCACCCTGCAAAGATCGCTATGAAGGTGGCATTGAGAGGGAGAAGCCAGGTGAAAGAGAAGTAGTCGACAGTGTCGAAAAAATTCTTTCCATACATCTCCGCCCAGTTAAAGAAAAGGTGACCCGAGCCCGAGAGGGCACTTGGGATCCCCAAAATAAAAACTAGGCCCCCTAAAATAAGGGCTCCCTTACGGCGAGACCATCCAAAGGTCTCGGTTACTGTGGCTACTAGGACCTCCATCACAGAGATCGTCGACGTAAGCGCCGCGAAGACAACTAATATAAAGAATGTTGTCGATAGAAGCAAGGTTCCAGGGAGCTTGGCAAAAAGGACCGGGAGGGTTTTGAAGAGGAGACCCGGTCCTTCGGTGGGAGAGAGGTCGAAGGTGAAGATGATTGGAAAAATCATCATTGAGGCCAATAGAGAGACGAGGATGTCCATAGAGGCGATAGTAAAGGCTGTCTTGGGGATATCGTCAGTTTTGTGCATGTAGCTGCCGTATGTGATGATAATCCCCATGCCGACGCTGAGCGTGAAGCAGGCAAGGCCCAGAGCCTGGAGAAGGCCCGAGGCTTTTAGTTTCCCTGGGTTGGGGCGAAAGATAAATGAAAAGGCTTCGGAAAAACCTTCTAAAGTCGTGCTATAAATAAAGAGGCCCAGAAGAATGACTAAGAGAGCTGGCATCAGAATCTTTGACCAGAACTCGATTCCTTTACGAATCCCCCGGAAGACAATAGCAGTAGTCAGGCCGATAAAGAGAAAGTTCCAAAGCAGGTTGATATCTCCCGCCGTGTACAGAAGGTTGAAGGCATCACTGATTTCGGCAGAGCTCTTTCCTTTTGTGAAGTTCAGCAGTGACATCAAGGTGTAGTTGAGCGCCCAGCCTGCCACCACGCTGTAGTAGGAGAGAATGAGCAGCGATGCGAAGGCACAGGACCAGCCCAAGATCTTCCAATTCTTTTCACGGGGCGGCGCCAGATCGTGAAAGGTGCCGACGGGTGCTCGCGCAGCGGTGCGGCCGAGGAGAAGCTCGGCCATAAAAATCGGAACGCCGATGAGAAAGGTGAAAATAAGATAGGCGAGAACAAAAAGTCCTCCCCCATTTTCTCCGGTCACATAGGGAAATTTCCAAAGGCTGCCAAGCCCAATAGCTGAACCCGCTGTGGCCATCAAAAATCCTAACCGGCTTCCCCAACTCTCTCTAGGTTTCATCAAATAGACGGCGCGGATACCCCTTCCTTTAGGGAGGGGAGGAAGCGCCGCTCCTCTTTTTTTAACTGGTTTAAATATATATATACTCTAAAATATTTGCCATGAAGCGTACCATTGCCCTGAAACTTACCCTTTCCGAAGAGCAGGCAGCTTCTCTTTTGCAAACCCAAGAGGACTTTGCTCAGGCATGCAATGGCATTGCATCTTATGCGCGAGACAATCGATGTTGGAACCAAGTTGGATTGCACCATTTGAGTTACTATGAAGTCAGGGAGCAAATCCCCTATCTTGGCTCTCAGATGGTTTGTAATGCCATCCGAAAAGTTTGCGGTAGTTACAAAGCTCTTAGAATCAAAAAACAACAAGAAGTTCCCCTCGTCGTATTTAAAGATACTTCCAGTATACACTACTGTGCACGCACCTTCTCTTTGAAGGAAGAACAGCTCTCTCTTTTCTCTGTTAACAAGAGAATTAGATGTCGTTTTATGCTCGGAGAGCATCAAAGGAAATATCTTGCCTGCGGAAAGATCAAAGAAGGCGAGCTGGTTCGGAAAAAGAAGAGATGGTTTTTTAATATTGTACTGGATCTTCCGGAAGTTTCTCTCAAAAGCACAGGGGAAGTTTTTGCCGTTGATCTGGGAGAGAATAACTTGGCCACGACTTCTTGTGGCACCATTTACGGAGGAGGTGTACTGAGACACTGTAGAGATAAGTTTCTTGATAGACGTCGAAAGCTTCAGTCCAACGGTTCGAAGGCAGCGAAAAGCTGCCTTCAAAGAATCTCTGGTAAAGAGCGTCAACGTGTCAAACAGACTAATCACTGTGTCAGCAAAGAGATCGTACAAGAGGCGGTGGATTTTGGAGCCAACGTCATTGTCCTGGAAGATTTGACGCATATAAGAAAACGAATTCGAACCAACAAACGGTTGCGCACTCGTCTGCACCGTTGGTCTTGGAGAGAGTTGCAAAGATTTGTAGAATATAAGGCCGAAGCTGCGGGCCTTCGGGTCGTCTATGTCAATCCTCAATATACCTCTTTGACATGTTCTAGATGCGAATCTATGGGTCAGAGACACAAACACCTCTTTAAATGTTC
>JAAKFT010000014.1 GCA_011064935.1 Chlamydiota bacterium
GAATACAATATCCTGATCAGAGATGATGGTACCCTCCAAATCACAGGTGGTACCGAAGAGAACATCATCTGCCTATTGTAAGTCGTGCATGAAAAATAAAGGAAGTCTACTCGGCGCGACCATGTTGGTCGCTGGAACCTGTATCGGAGGAGGGATGCTCGCCCTTCCTGTCGCGACCGGAGGCTCTGGATTTTTCCCCTCGCTGGTCATGATGCTAATTGGGTGGGCCTTTATGACCCTCTCAGCCCTCTTCCTCTCCGAAGTCAATATGTGGATGAAAGAAGGGGCCCACGTCGTGGCCATGGCCGCTCGATTCTTAGGTCCTGTCGGAAAAGGGGCGACCTGGATCCTCTATCTTTTCATCGGTTACGCCTCTCTGACAGCATACACCGCCGGCGGAGGACAGCTACTTGGGATTGGTGTCAACAACTTGCTCCACATCCCCATTTCAGAGCCCCTAGCCATCATCTTATTTGTCACTATTTTTGGTCTCGTCCTCTATTTGGGAAACATCATCCTTGGGCGCATAAACACTATTTTGATGATCGGTCTTGTTCTCTCCTATCTCCTTCTTATTGGAAGTGGAGGCCCCTACGTCCAATGGAAAAATCTCCTGAGAAATGACTGGGGCAACACCCTCCTCGCCGTCCCCCTGCTTCTCACGATTTTTAGCTTTCAGACTATCGTCCCAAGCTTAACCATCTATCTCAAACGGGATGCTCGAGCCTTGAGGTTGGCCATTATTTTGGGGACGACTATCGCACTTCTGGTCTACATTGTCTGGGAGTGGCTAGTTCTTGGGACGGTTCTAGTTGATGGAGATTTTGGGCTAGCCGCTGCACTTGCACAAGGCAAACCGGTCACCGAATTTTTGGGCATTGCTGTGGGTAGCCCCTGGGTTGGAGCCCTCGCCGACTTCTTTGCTTTTTTTGCTCTGGTGACCTCGTTTTTGGGGATTGCTCTGGGGCTCTTTGATTTTCTCGCTGACGGCCTCAAAATCGCTCGCGACAAATGGGGGAATGTCACCCTCGGCCTTCTCGTCGCCGCTCCCACCCTCTTCTTTGCCTTGGCTCTGGAGAAAGTGTTTCTTCTCGCTCTTGACACCTCAGGAGGGATCGGAGATTCTATCCTTAATATTTTCTTTCCTGCCCTAATGCTCTGGGTGGGGCGCTACCATAAGAATCTGCACTCAGACTATCGCATTCCAGGCGGTAGATCTGTCATTGTTTTGGCTATGGCTTATGCCCTATTTGTGCTGACGATTGAGCTCTTGGGTAAGTTTGGCGTCATCGTCTCCCTCGGTCTCTAGTCGCCATTTAAGAGCGGTCTGTTTGATGCGAATGTAGAGGCTGGCGAGACCGTTGGCGCGGCCAGGAGTGAGACTTGAGACAATCCCAAACTCCTTGAGAAAAGTGGGTGGAGTAGCAAGAATCTCCTCGGGTGTCGATCCATTATAAAAAGAAATTAGTATAGAGGCGAGGCCCGCAGAAATCAGGGCATCTGAGGAGGCGGCGAAGTAGAGCTTGCCCTCTTCGAACCGTCCATGGAGATACATCAGGCTCTGACAGCCGGGAACCAGATTGGGCTCAACTTTCCACTCAGGATTAAAGGGAGGAAGCTTTTTGCCCCATGCAATGATTTTTCGGTAGATAGCTTCCCGATCTGGGCACGAGGCGAAATCGTCTTTAAGGGCCTTTAGATTCATCAGAAGGAGGGCTCGTTACTGTGACGGAAGCGGTCTGGGAGAGGTGTATTACTACGGTCTGTCCATTCGCAGCAAGGCTACTTAAGACTTCTGGTGTCAAAATGAGTGGGCTAGTCCTTCCATCAGCCGACTTATCATCAATGGCAGGAGGTTTAAATAATGCTTTACCATCTTTTTTGGCTCTTTCTACATTCATCTCGTAGATCAAGTGGACGCCGATATAGTTGCCGCCCACAATGCCTGCAAGTAGGCTTAGGGCGGTTGGATAGACACTTCCCGCAGCAATAACGAGATATCCCCCAAGGGTGGTGAGCACCCCCTTGGTAGCACTGCTTTTTACCTGGTCATACCAGTGGAAGCCATATTCGTATAAAGTGTTGTGGGGAGGATATTTCTCTCTTGTTGGATTATTATAGGGTTTGTAGATGGTGGCCCAGATGACGCCGGATATGAATCCCACGGCCAGTCCAGATCCAATACCTATACTCCAAGGTACTGAAACTACCTTAAGCCCATGTTCAATCCCTGCCCATGAAGCGCCTCCAGTAATGCCGTATAGCACTCCCATTCCCACCACAATGCCTGCTGTGGCGACAGCAAAGATCAAGACATCTCTTTTGTGGTTATTGAAGACGGTAGCGGCCAGTTTAGCCTCAGAGGCAAGCTTTGAGCAGACCGGACCAGTAACCGCGCGGAACCTACCGAAGTTATCTCGTGAAACCCTTTGTACGCCGCTAGCAAAATCGGAGGTATTGGAAGCAATCGCTTTTATACTACTCCTCAATGTTCCTAGAATTACTGAGTTTGTCATAACCATATGGAAGATATTATAAAGCAAAAAATCATTTTTCGAAACCGGTAAAAAATATTTGATAAATATTTTGTTGACCGTAAATACTCTCTTCTCTAGCATTAATGCCATTCTCTCTGTCTATTGAAATATAAAATATGCCTAAAGAAGACACGATTAAAATCGACGGTACTGTGGAAGAGCTGCTGCCCAATATGAACTTCCGAGTGGTGCTTGAAAATGGGATGACGGTGAACGCTCATCTTTGCGGTAAGATGCGCATGCGCAATATTCGCGTTCTGAAAGGAGATCGGGTGAGCATCGAAATGTCGCCCTATGATCTGTCAAAAGCACGTATTGTTTATCGTCATAGATGATGAAGGGTTGATTTTTTTTACACCTCTGGGTAGACTCCGTGGCCTGATTCATTGCCCAGATAGCTCAGAGGTAGAGCACTTGCATGGTAAGCAAGCGGTCGTAGGTTCAATTCCTATTCTGGGCAGAAGAGAGAAAAAATATAAACTGTATTAGCAAAGAGGGAAGTTAACATGGCTAAAGAGACTTATAAAAGGGTAAAGCCGCACGTCAATATTGGAACCATCGGGCATGTCGACCATGGAAAGACCACTCTAACGGCAGCGATTACGAAGGTTTTGGCGGAATCTGGTGGAGCTAAATTTCGTGATTACTACTCAATTGACAACACCCCAGAAGAGAAGGCGCGAGGAATCACGATCAATTCGAGCCACGTCGAGTACGAAACAGCTAACCGCCACTATGCCCACGTAGACTGTCCTGGACACGCTGACTATGTCAAGAACATGATCACAGGTGCAGCTCAAATGGATGGAGCGATTCTGGTTGTTGCTGCGACTGATGGTGCTATGCCTCAAACTAAAGAGCATATTCTTCTTGCTCACCAGGTTGGCGTTCCTTCAATCGTCGTTTTCTTGAACAAGACCGATCAAATTGGGGCTGGAGACGAAGAGCTTATCGAGCTTGTCGAAATGGAACTCACCGAACTGCTCGATGCAAAAGGATACAAAGATACTCCGATCGTCAAAGGATCTGCTTTAAAAGCCCTTGAAGGTGATGCAAAACATATTGAAGCGATCAAAGAGTTGATGAAGGTTGTCGATGAGAAGATCCCAACACCAGTACGTGAAGTAGATAAGCCATTCTTGCTGCCAATTGAGGACGTATTCTCAATTTCGGGACGTGGTACTGTAGCTACAGGGCGAGTCGAGCGCGGTGTTGTCAAAATTAACGACAAACTGCAGATAGTAGGGATTCGTGAAACACGTGAGGCAGTAGCGACTGGATTGGAAATGTTCAACAAGCTACTCGATGAAGCTCGTGCTGGTGAGAACGTCGGCATTTTGCTTCGAGGTATTGAAAAGAATGATATCGAACGAGGAATGGTTCTTTGCGCTCCAGGAAGCGTGAAACCGCACACGAAATTTAAAGGAGCGGTCTATATCCTTAAGAAAGATGAGGGCGGACGTCACAAACCTTTCTTCAGCGGCTATCGACCCCAGTTCTATTTCCGCACGACCGATGTTACCGGAACCGTGACCCTTCCAGAGGGGACTGAGATGGTCATGCCTGGAGATAATGTTGAGATTTCCGGCGAGTTGATCGTACCTGTGGCTATGGAAGAAGGGATGCGATTTGCTATCCGTGAAGGTGGCCGAACGATTGGTGCAGGAACTATCACTAAGATCGTCGAGTAGCGGTGAAGGGGAGCTCCCCATCTACTGCTTAGGGGGGCGTACAGAAATAAGTTGTGCGTTTTTGATAATTCAGCGCTTCAGATGCTGAGAGTAGGTTCACAAGCAAGCTTATTAGTTTGCAAGAGCTTGCAACAAAGCAGGTGAATGTGAAGCGTTGCCAGAAATGGACAAGGTATTTATGTACGGCCTCTAAGGCAGACGGGTGTGTAGCTCAGCTTGGTAGAGCAACGGTCTCCAAAGCCGTCGGTCGGGGGTTCGAATCCCTCCGCACTCGTTTATCAACTCACCCCTTGCAAAAGGTGAGAAAATGGCCTCTTGGTTAACAAAAAAGTACGAGGATTGTTCGTGCAAAGAGCAAACTATAGATCGATGGAAAAGATAAATGCCAAGAAAAATCATCCCAACGCTTCCGTGAAAGGGATGGAAGGCAAAAAACTCATTGCCTTTGTGGGCGATGTAAAACAGGAATTAAAAAAAGTTGACTGGACGGACAAGGAAGAGCTCATAGTCTGTACAAAAATTGTTTTAGCCAGCACTTTTTTATTCGGTCTATTTGTTTATATTAACGATTTAGTTGTTCAAGGTTTTCTTAATACTATTCACTTTCTAGTAAAAGTGGTTTTTGGTTGATACGATGCGTCAATGGTATGTTGTACAAGTTTTTACTTCTCGTGAGAATAAAGTAAAGAAATCTCTTGAGGAACTTCGTGAAGCTTCCGGGATGGTTGATCTCATTGAAGAGGTTTTGGTTCCCACTGAAAATGTGATGGAAGTAAAGAAGGGTGAGCAGAAGATCTCCGAGAAGAGAATATGGCCTGGATATGTTCTCATTAAAATGCAGTTGACAGATGATTCCTGGCAATATGTGAAATCCACCAATGGAGTCATCGACTTTCTTGGTGGGGAGAACCCCACCTCTCTGACGGATGTCGAGGTAGACCAACTCCTTGCTGATTTGGCAAGTAAGCAGACGGGTGTGACCCAGAAGCATAAATTTGAAATAGGTGACAGAGTCAAGATCAATGAAGGCGTCTTTGTCAACTTCATCGGGACTGTCTCGGATGTCTTCTACGAAAAGGGCCGACTCTCGGTCAAGGTATCGATTTTCGGTCGTGATACTCGTGTCGATGATCTCGAGTTTTGGCAGGTTGAAGAGGTCTCAGACAATGAATTGGGAGCTTAAGCACTTTTTAGGTGGAAGTAATTAGGGTTTTCTATATACTGACACGGTCTTGTCACCGTTATGAACGTATACATTAAGAAAGATAAGGGTCAATTGAATGGCAAAAAAAGTTTTCAAAATCATTAAGCTCCAAATTCCCGCGGGTAAAGCTAACCCTGCGCCCCCGATAGGCCCTGCTCTTGGAGCAGCTGGCGTAAATATTATGGGATTTTGTAAAGAATTCAACGCACAAACACAAGATAAAGCAGGTGACGTTCTTCCTGTGGTGATCACTGTTTATGTAGATAAAAGTTTCTCCTTCGTAACCAAAGAACCTCCAATGTCTCGCTTGATTTTGAAGTCTTTAGGCATTGAGAAGGGCTCTGGCACACCAAACCGTGAAAAAGTTGGAAAGCTGTCTGATGTACAGGTCGAGGAGATCGCTAAGCTAAAATACCCTGACCTAGGGGTACGCACGATAGACGCTGCTAAGCAAATGGTGCGTGGTACTGCCCATAGTATGGGTATAGATGTAGAATAATTTGAGTAACTATTCAAAGGGTCCAGAATGATGGGAGAAAGCAAGATTGTGTCCCAAAAGATAGGGACCAAAGAGTCCGTAACAGGGTTTCGATTGAATAGTTATCAGCGGGAATCTCATATAAGAACTCCTGGTGTGAAGAATAGTTACTAATTTAGGTTGATATGAGTAAAAGATTTCGACAGATAAGAGAACAGATCGATTTGGAAAAAAACTACAGTATTGAAGAGGCTGTAGATCTTTTGAAGAAATGCCCAGAGGTCAAATTTGACCAGACTGTTGATGTGACGATAAAGCTTGGTGTTGATCCAAAGAAATCAGATCAGCAAGTTCGAGGAACCGTCTCGCTTCCGGGAGGAACTGGTAAAGACGTGAGAGTGCTGGTCTTTGCTACAGGTGCCAAGGTAGATGAAGCGACTGACGCGGGTGCCAACTATGTTGGTAGCACTGAACTACTGGAAAAAATTAAAGGTGGATGGACAGATTTTGATGCTGTCGTATCAACGCCTGATATGATGCGTGAAGTTGGTAAACTAGGCAAAATTTTGGGCCCTAGAGGATTGATGCCTACCCCCAAGGGAGGGACGGTTACTGCTGATGTTGGAACTGCGATCAAAGAGATTAAAGCCGGTAAGATTGAGTTTAAACTTGATAAATACGCCATCTTTAATAATGGAGTGGGAAAACTCTCGTTTGCCACTCAATCGTTGGTGGAGAATATCAAAAAACTCCTTCAGGCGATTGTCCGTGCTAGACCGCCTTCTGCGAAAGGTCAGTATATCCAGTCGATGACGGTCTCTTCAACGATGGGACCTGGGATTAAGATTGATAAGCGAGAAATGCCCTCAGTATAACGTTTGCAAGCCGTGGAGATGAAATGAGAGAAGAGAAACAGCTACTACTGGATGAAGTAAAAGAGAAGATCGAAGAGTCAACAGGCTTTGTGGTAGCGAGTTATGAAGGTTTAAACGCTACGAGTGTGAGAGAGTTTCGCAATCACATATCCGAAGTCAAGGGTGAGTTTGAAGTTGTCCGTAAGCGCATTTTTGTAAAGGCAGCTAAAGCGGCGGGCATCGATTTCGACCCAACAACTCTTGAGGGCCATATTGGAGTGATCTTTGCCAAAGAAGAAACGCAGCAAGTGCTCAAAGCAGTACTTAAGCATGGCAAAGAGACCATACGCTTATTGGGTGGTCAGATTGATGGTGAACTTTGCAATGCTGAAGAGGTTGAGATTATCGCCAGGCTACCGGCTCTTCCTGAGCTTCGAGCTCAAGTGCTTGGTTTGATTGAAACGGTCTTGTCTGGGCCACTAACAGTAATGCAAGCCGTCCTTACGGGGGTTTTGCGTTGTATGGACGAGAAGACCAAAAAAGAAATTTAAGATTTAACAATTATTATTATGATATATTTATCAGAGAGGTAAACCGTGGCAACTGAAAATTTAGAAAAAATTGTCAACACCCTTAGTGAACTTAAAGTAGTAGATCTGGCTAAACTCAAAACACTTCTAGAAGAGAAGTGGGATGTAACAGCTGCTGCTGTTGCTGCACCTGCAGCGGCGCCAGTAGCTGCAGATGGGGGGGCTGAACAAGCTGCCGAATCTACAGATTTCCAAGTAACGTTAACCGCGATTTCCGCCGACAAGAAGATCGGTGCCATTAAGGTTGTCCGTGAAGTAACTGGACTAGGCTTAAAAGAGGCTAAAGATATTGCAGAAAATCCACCTAAAGTCTTGAAAGAGTCCGCACCTAAAGCTGAAGCTGAAGAGATTTTGAAGAAATTGGAAGCAGTTGGAGCAAAAGCCACTTTGAAAGGGCTATAAGTAAGATTTTAGAAAGTTCATATGCAAGCCTAGCGTATAATGCGCTAGGAGTGTGTTTTGTTTTATATTGAATCCGTCATTATTGGAACATTTAAGATTTATCGTTGATGTTGCCCGCTTAGGGCTCGGAAAGAAATAAGTTGGGTGTTTCTGATAACTCAGCGCTTCAGATGAGCGGCGCAAATTCGCAAGTAAACTTATTAGTTTGCAAGAGTTTGCAACAAAGCAGATGAAGATGGTGTGTTATCAGAAATGGGTAAAGTATTTCTGTACGGGTTCTTAAAGTGTGCGGTTAGCAACAAATAGTTTCTTGTGCAATTTTAGCGTAAACGTTCGGTGAGTAAACGCTCTGGACGCTTACATTATATCTTAGGGGAGAGGAATCGATGGTAAAAAGACGACCAGAAAGGGTCAGTTTTAATGAAAAAGAGGAGATTATCGATCTCCCAAATTTGATCGAGGTCCAGATCAAGTCTTACGATCAATTTTTGCAATCCGATAAATTTCCTGAGGAGCGTGAAAATTCAGGGCTTCAAGAGGTCTTTACTGAGATCTTTCCGATTAAATCCTACGATGAAAAAACTGTTCTTGAATATCTCTCCTATAATCTCGGTGTGCCAAAGTACACTTCTGAAGAGTGTATTCGAAGAGGAATTACCTTCAATGTGACCCTTAAAGTCCGTTTCCGTCTAACCGATGAAACGGGAATTAAGGAGGAAGAAGTCTATATGGGAACCATTCCTGTTATGACCGAAAAGGGCACGTTTATTATCAATGGAGCTGAGCGAGTTATCGTTTCTCAGCTTCACCGCTCTCCTGGCATCAACTTCGAACAAGGTAAACATCCCAAAGGAGTGATAATTTATTCCTTCAGGGTAATTCCTTATCGGGGCAGTTGGCTTGAAGCTTCGTTTGATATCAACGATCTTATCTATATCTACATCGACCGGAAAAAAAGAAGACGCAAAGTTTTGGCTACGAGCTTTATTCGGGCTCTCGGGTACTCCAGTGATGCTGATATCATTGAAGAGTTTTTCAAAATTACCCGTCTTAAAGTCAAAAATGAGAAAGATTTTGCCAAACTTGTTGGCAAAATTCTCGCTGAAGATGTGGTTGATGCGCAGTCAGGGCTAGTCTACGGTAAAAGCGGGGAGAAACTCAGCACTGCAATGCTCAAACGTATCTCTGACGCTGGCATCGGCTCTGTCCGAATAGCCGAAGAGGCTGATGAAAATCATCCTATCATTAAGATGCTGATCAAAGATCCTACAGACTCCTATGAGTCGGCCCTAAAAGATTTCTACCGAAAAATTCGACCAGGCGAACCAGCAACTTTATCCAATGCCCGTTCACTTGTGATGCGTCTATTCTTTGACCCAAAACGGTACAATTTAGGAAGAGTGGGTCGTTATAAACTTAATCGTAAACTGGGCGCAGAGATTACCGAAGATGAACTGAATACTGTTACCCTAAAAAAAGAGGATGTGATCCTCGCGCTGAAATACTTGATCCGTCTCAAAATGGGTGATGACCAAACCAATGTTGACGATATCGATCACCTTGCAAATAGAAGGGTTCGCTCTGTTGGCGAGCTGATTCAAAACCAGTGCCGCGTTGGCCTGGCACGTATGGAGAAGATCATCCGCGAGCGTATGAACCTTTTTGATTTTTCCTCCGACACCTTAACGCCTGGGAAGATCGTCTCTGCAAAAGGTCTCGCAGGTGTGCTCAAAGACTTCTTTGGTCGCTCTCAGCTTTCTCAGTTTATGGATCAGACCAATCCTGTTGCTGAGCTAACTCACAAAAGACGCCTCTCTTCTCTAGGGCCAGGTGGACTAAACCGTGAAAGGGCAGGCTTTGAAGTTCGTGACGTCCACGCTAGCCACTACGGAAGAATCTGCCCCATTGAGACACCCGAAGGACCGAATATTGGTTTGATAACCTCTCTTGCAACGTTTGCTAAGATCAATGAGTTTGGTTTTATCGAAACTCCTTATCGTATTGTCCGAGATGGGGTGGTGACAGATGAGATCGAATACATGACTGCTGATCTCGAAGAGCAGTGCGTGATTGCGCAAGCTTCAGCGCCACTCGACGAGCATAAGATGTTCATCGATCCCATCGCATGGGCGCGCTACCGAAGTGAGGCTCTTGAAATCGAAACCGACCGCGTCACCCACATGGATGTCTCTCCTAAACAACTCGTTTCTATCGTTACCGGCTTGATTCCATTTCTCGAGCATGATGATGCCAACCGTGCTCTTATGGGCTCCAATATGCAAAGACAGGCCGTCCCGTTGCTAATAACCGAAGCACCGATTGTAGGAACAGGTCTAGAAGCCAGAGCTGCAAGAGACACCGGAGCTGTCGTGGTCGCCTTGGAAGATGGTGTGGTTGAATATGTGGATGGTCTTCAGATCGTTGTTTCTCCTAAGAAGAACCCTCTGCAAAAGAGGATTTATAAGCTAAAAAAATTCATGCGATCTAATGCAGGAACTTCGAACAATCAACATCCTCTTGTTGAAGTAGGAGATAAAGTGATTGCTGGCGATGTCATTGCTGATGGCCCGGCAACAGATAAGGGGGAGATCGCTCTTGGAAAAAATGTCCTCGTCGCCTTTATGCCTTGGTGTGGTTACAACTTTGAAGATGCCATCATTATCTCAGAAAAACTTCTGCGAGAAGATGCCTATACTTCCGTTTATATCGAGGAGTTTGAGGTCACAGCACGTGAGACCAAGTTGGGTAAAGAAGAGATCACTCGCGATATTCCTAACGTTTCTGAAGAAGCGCTTGCTAATCTTGGAGAAGATGGGATTATCCGCATAGGCTCAGAGGTTCAACCCGGTGATATTCTCGTAGGAAAAATCACTCCAAAATCTGAGACCGAACTCGCTCCCGAAGAGCGGCTCTTAAGAGCTATTTTCGGTGAAAAGGCGGCCGATGTCAAAGATGCTTCTCTGACGATCCCCCCTGGCACCGAAGGCGTCGTGATGGATGTGAAAGTTTTCAGTCGTCGTGATCGACTCTCCAAGACCGATGAGGAGCTTGTTGAAGAGGCTAGCCACATCAAAGACATACAAAAAGAGTATAAACAGAAGATCACCAATCTTCAGATGGAACGACACGAAAAGCTTGGAGCGCTTCTGTTAGATGAAAAAGCCATTACCCCAATCATTCATCGACGAACGGCCGAAGAGATTATCGCTGAAGGGGTTGAATTCACAGAGAATATCGTCGAAAAGATCGAGTTTGAAGAGAGCGTGGATCTTATCATGGAGAAGAACGAGCTATTTGACGTTCTGCGTTCGATTTTACACGAATATGATGTCTCCAAGCAAGAAGTAGATATGCTGCATAAGACAGAGGTCGAACAGCTGCGAAAGGGAGATATCGATCTAGACCCAGGTGTCATCCGTCAGGTGAAGGTCTATATCGCTTCCAAGCGAAAGCTTCAGGTTGGGGATAAAATGGCGGGACGCCACGGGAACAAAGGGGTTGTCTCAAAGATTGTCAAAGAGGCGGACATGCCCTATCTTCCGACCGGAGACACAATCGAGATCATATTGAATCCTCTAGGGGTACCCTCTCGGATGAATATGGGACAGCTTTTGGAGACTCACCTCGGTTTTGCTGCACAAAAAGCAGGGATACATGTCAAATGTCCCGTTTTTGAAGGATTTCCTGAGGAGCGTATCTGGGAGATCATGAAAGAACAAGGTTACGAAACTGATGGAAAATCCTATCTGTATGATGGTCGTACGGGCGAACGATTTGATAATCGCGTTGTCATTGGCTACATCTACATCATGAAGCTGAGTCACCTTGTGGCTGACAAGATCCACGCACGCTCTATTGGCCCATATTCCCTTGTCACTCAACAGCCTCTGGGTGGTAAGGCTCAGATGGGTGGACAGCGTTTTGGAGAGATGGAAGTATGGGCGCTTGAGGCCTATGGCGCCGCCCACGTGCTTCAGGAGATTCTCACGGTAAAATCAGATGATGTTCAAGGTCGTACCCGTATTTACGAATCGATCGTAAAGGGTGAGAATCTTCTCCGTTCAGGCACACCCGAGTCATTTAATGTGCTGATCAAAGAGATGCAAGGTCTTGCTTTAGATGTGCGTCCTTTGACCGTGGACGAAGAATAAGAAAAAAAATATAATCATTCAGGAGTTTAGTGGATGTTTGAGGAAGATCTTCAGGAAAAAAGGTTCGATAAGCTGATCATAGGTGTCGCTTCTGATACAGTAATTCGAGATAAGTGGTCTCGAGGAGAAATCAAAAAACCTGAAACGATTAATTATCGCACATTTAAACCCGAAAAGGGTGGGCTATTTTGCGAAAAAATTTTTGGCCCAACTAAAGATTGGGAGTGTGCGTGCGGAAAATATAAGAAGATCAAACACAAAGGGATTGTTTGTGATCGATGCGGTGTTGAAGTCACCTTGTCAAAAGTGCGACGTCAGAGAATGGCTCACATACAATTAGCTGTACCTGTTGTCCACATCTGGTTTTTTAAGACCATGCCCTCTCGTATCGGGAATGTCTTGGGCATGTCCTCTACCGATCTCGAGCGTGTGATCTATTACGAAGAATATGTCGTCACTGATCCAGGCGAAACTGAATTGGAGAAAAAACAACTTTTAACCGATGCTGAATACCGCGAATCTGTCGAAAAGTGGGGGCGTGAATCTTTCAAGGTGATGATGGGTGCCGAAGGCATTGCAGAGATACTTCGCACCGAAGATCTTAAAGCGCTCCTGGTCAGCCTAAAAGAGAGACTTCGTCGCACCAAATCGCTTCAGGCTCGCATGAAGCTGGCCAAACGGCTTAAAATTGTTGAGGGGTTTGTCTCTTCGACTAATAAGCCAGAGTGGATGGTCCTTAAAGCTGTCCCCGTCATTCCGCCTGATCTTCGCCCCTTGGTCCCCCTCGATGGTGGCCGATTTGCTACGTCTGATTTGAATGATCTTTATCGACGTGTCATAAACCGAAATAATCGTCTCAAGGCCATTCTTCGCCTCAAAACACCCGATGTTATCGTCCGCAACGAAAAACGGATGTTGCAAGAGGCTGTGGATGCGCTCTTCGATAACGGCCGACACGGTCATCCTGTGATGGGCGCTGGCAATCGTCCCCTGAAGTCTCTCTCCGATATGCTCAAAGGAAAAGGCGGGCGTTTCAGACAAAACCTTCTCGGAAAACGGGTTGACTACTCCGGTCGGTCGGTCATCATAGTGGGTCCTGAACTGCGATTTGATCAGTGTGGGTTACCCAAGGAGATGGCGCTTGAGTTATTCGAGCCATTTATCGTCAAAAGGCTCAAAGATCTAGGTTATGTCTATACCATCCGCTCCGCCAAAAAGATGATTCAACGGAACGCCTCGGAGGTGTGGGATGTGCTTGAAGAGATTATCAAAGGTCATCCTGTCATGCTCAACCGAGCCCCTACTCTTCACCGTTTAGGAATCCAAGCCTTTGAGCCGGTTTTGATTGAAGGAAAAGCCATTAGAATTCATCCTCTTGTCTGCGCCGCTTTTAACGCTGACTTTGATGGAGACCAGATGGCTGTCCACATCCCTCTTTCTATAGAAGCCCAGCTCGAAGCCAAGATCTTGATGATGGCTCCAGACAATATATTCTTGCCATCATCTGGAAAGCCGGTAGCTATTCCTTCGAAAGATATGACCCTCGGTCTCTACTATTTGATGGCCGATCCACTCTACTTTCCCGAAGAGCATGGTAAAAAAATCAAGATCTTCCGTGATGTCGAGGAGGTGCTTCTCGCGCTCTCAGCTGCGGAAAACACTCAACCATTCGTCTATATGGGTCAAATACAGGATCGAAAAGACGATACCGGTCGAGGTCTACATATCCATGAGCGTATCAAACTTCGCGTAGAAGGCGGAATTATAGAGACATCGCCCGGCCGAGTTCTCTTCAATACCATCGTTCCAAAAGAGCTAGGGTTTCAGAACTATAGCTTGCCTAAGAAAAGACTTAGCGACCTCATCATGGAGTGCTACAAAAAGATTGGCCTTGAATCAACGGTCCAATTTCTTGATGCCCTGAAAGATCTTGGTTTTGCCCAAGCTACAAAAGCTGCGATCTCCATGGGAATTACCGATGTTGTTGTTCCCGATAACAAACCAAAAGTGATCGAAGAGGCCCACAAAAAAATTGAGGTGGTCAAAAAGCAGTTTGAAGACGGGATTATCACAGATGGTGAACGCAAATCAAAGGCTATTAGCATATGGACTGAAGTTTCCGACGTTCTTGCTGATGAGCTCTTCAAAAAGATCAGTAAGGTAGAAGATCACAAGCTTAATCCGCTCTATCTGATGATCGACTCTGGCGCTCGGGCTACCAAATCGCAGCTCAAACAGCTCGGAGCCCTTCGAGGTTTGATGGCCAAGCCTACCGGAGAAATTATTGAGTCTCCTATTACCTCCAACTTTAGAGAGGGATTAACCGTTCTTGAGTACTCCATCTCTTCACACGGAGCACGTAAGGGACTTTCTGATACAGCGCTTAAAACCGCTGACTCAGGCTATCTGACTCGTCGTCTTGTCGACGTTGCTCAAGATGTGATCATCAACGAACCCGATTGTGGAACTCTCGGTGCGATTGATGTCTCTGCGATCAAGCAAGGTCAAGAAGAGCTACTCCCCCTAAAAGATAGAATCTTTGGACGCACAGTTGCAGACGATATCTATCAACCCGGCGATAGCACCAAACTGCTTGCCAATGCGGGTGATTTCTTGACCATGCTCCAAGCCGAAGCCATTGATGATGCCGGTATAGAAACGGTGCGAATCCGCTCTGTATTGACCTGTGAAAGTCTTAGAGGTGTCTGCGCGAAATGCTATGGCATCAACCTTGCCAATGGTCGTCCGGTCGTCCTAGGCGAAGCGGTCGGTATTATTGCCGCTCAGTCTATCGGTGAGCCTGGAACACAGCTCACTATGAGAACATTCCATCTCGGAGGGATTGCGGCAGCAGGCTTTACGCCAGAAATGATCGCTGACCATGAAGGTATTTTGATCTACAAAGATCTTCGCACCGTTCAAGATCAGAAAGGCAACTGGCTGGTACTCAATAAAAATGGTGGTTTTCATATCGTTGCGGATGAGGGACGATCCCTTGAGGAGTACAAAAGTCTTCTTAGCACCAAATCCATAGAATCTCTACAGACTCAGCCTTTAGAATTAGGTACCAAAATCCTTCTTGAAGATGGTGCCAAACTAAAGATAGGAGTCAAAATCGCCGAAGCAGAGCTTCACATTATTCCAATCATCTGTGACCGCCCAGGTTATGTGAAATACGAAGATCTTGTTGAGGGGATCTCGACGGAACGCAAGGTTAACAAAAAAACCGCTTTGGTTGAGCTCATCGTCAAACAACACCGCGGCGAGCTCCACCCACAGATTGCCATCTATTGCGATCCTGAGTTTAACGAATTGGTCGGAACCTATGCTATCCCTTCCGGTGCTATTATTTCTATCGCCGAAGGTCAAAAAGTTAAACCCGGTATGTTTCTCGCTCGTCTGCCCCGAGGCGCCATCCGCACCAAAGATATTACCGGAGGGTTACCCCGTGTGGCTGAACTTGTCGAAGCGCGTAAACCAAAGGATGCGGCGGAGATCGCCAAAATTGATGGTGTTGTCGACTTCCGAGGCATTCAGAAAAACAAACGTATCGTTGTTGTCCATGATGAGACTACCGGAATGGAAGAAGAGCATCACATACCGATGACCAAGCACCTCATAACTCAACGTGGCGACCATGTCATTAAAGGCCAGCAGCTTACCGATGGACTTATTGTGCCTCATGAGATTCTCGAAATCTGTGGAGTGCGCGAGCTTCAAAAGTACATAGTCAATCAGGTCCAAGAGGTCTATCGACTCCAAGGGGTCGACATCAACGATAAGCATATAGAACTTATCGTACGTCAGATGCTCCAGAAAGTCCGAGTGATTGACCCAGGTGATACCACTCTCCTTTACGGTGAAGAAGTAGCCAAAAAATCTTTCTACGTTGAGAACAAGAAGACCCTAGAAGAGGGCGGCAAACCTGCGCAAGCAGCCCCCCTTCTTCTCGGTATTACCAAAGCCTCTCTTGGAACCGATTCCTTTATATCGGCAGCCTCGTTCCAGGATACCACACGTATCCTCACAGAAGCGGCTACAGCTGGCAAGACCGACTATCTTCTCGGGTTCAAGGAGAATGTGATTATGGGACACATTATTCCAGGCGGAACGGGCTACGAAAGCCATCGCAAAATCAAAAATCTTCTTGATTTGGAATCCCGGAAGGAGCTCGTCTTCGACTTCAGTTAAAGTTCAATAGTTATAATTAAAATTTAAAAGGCTCTCTTTTTCGAAAGAGAGCCTTTTTTATTCATCCAAACAAAAAAAAGATTAGATCTGTATCTATTTGTGTTTATGATATATTATATAAGATATAACTCTTAAGTTAGTAAAAAAAAGGTAATAAATCATGTCTTGCGGAAATCCAGTAGGAATAGGATTAATGGGTGATTCTAATTTTCATCCATTGACCATCACGAATCAAATGCAAAGTTATGGCGGTCTCACTCCTATCCAAGAACGTCATCAAGTATTAATAAAAAAAATAGCTTTTGTCGCTGTACCTTTAATAGTACTTACTGCGAGTTTAACTTGTCTTATATCAGCGGCAACGGCATCGAGTATATCTGTTTTCATTGGTTCGTTAATCTCTGGTTCTGCACTACTTGGCCTTTCATTACTATCTCTAGCGCTATCCGCACACGCCTCCGAATAATCACCGTGATACAAATGAACCTTTTGAAAAATGGACGAATAGACACTTTCATATGAAAGATTGGTCGGTAAGTGAAACTCAAGCATTTGACTATGCTCGGGCGCTATTTCAAGGTCAATTAGCTAATCTTATGATTTTTATACAGGAAAATGAAGACACTCTTCAAAAAATGGTTCGAAATGGTTTCTTGGAAGAATCGGACCAGATTTCGGAGCCCGATTTGATCAAACAACTTGTGACTGAATATCAAAAAGAGATCGCGATTCGTAGAGATATCGAAAATATACATATGTCAAATTTTCAAACTAGAGAATTCAAAGATGCAGATAATTTTGAATTCTATTTGGAAAATCATATTTCGCCAGAGGTTGCTCTTGACTACAGGAGCGCTGAAACGAGAATAACCAAAGACCTAGAAGAAATTTGGACTGCGCTTCAAAGCAGCCTTACGCTTCGCGAACAGAACGCCGAATTCATCGCCCAGCTCAGAGAGCCTACTGTCGAAGTGCCTAGTGTTGGCGAAGTGTCTACCGCCGATCTAATCGACTTTTTAAATAATTAAGGTTCTATATTGGCTCTCTCAGAGAAAATTGTTCTCTGAGAGAGCTTTGTTTAATAACCCTCTTCAAAAAGATACTTTATCTTAATTATAAATTCATAATATTGTGCTATAATTAAGGTCTGTTGAGTTATAATTATAGTATAAAATGACTTCATGTGTTCAATTACAGTTTCTCGACACAAAGGGGATGGGGGCTCATGAGACCTTTCTCTCGCCTCAACTACGGCAGTCGAAGAGAATCTCTCAGATTGTCCTAACCGTCTTATTTTGTGCTGCTTTTGTTACAAGCGTTGCTTTGTTGGCTTTCACCGCTCCGTTCCATCTGGGGGTATTAGTGATTCCGGTAGTAGTCTGTGGTGCTGCGATCTGCCTCACTCTAGGGCTATTTCACGCAGTCAATGAGGATAGACAGAAGGCAAATATGGCACGTCATCTGAAAGATGATAATCTACATAAACTTGCAGCTTACTTAAGAAAAGGAAAAGAGCTTCCATACCTTGTTAAAATGGGATTTTTAACTGAAAAAGAAGCTAAGGCCTTAAGGGAATATTTTAGAGTTGACGATTCTTTCTCTGCTTATACCGAAGCTCATACCCATCTGTTATTTACAGATGATGCGAAGTTTAGCAAAAGTCAGAGCGCCTTTCTTCGTGATGAAGTCACATATCCGGAGTTTATTCAAAATCTAGCTTTATTGAAGACCAATCCAGATTTTAAATAGCATTAGCCGAGTCATTAATCCATCGATTTCATGCGGTCAATTAGGTAGTTTTCTAGCTTAATGGTATCGGCGGCAAAGCGACGGATCCCATCAGCCAGCTTTTCGCAAGCCATTTGATCATCATTGAGTAGCCAGAGGAAACGCTTATGATCGATCTCAAGTTTTTCAATATTTTGCTTTTCAGCAAATTCCTTGCTTAATTTCCTATCAACCGTTCCTTCGGTGTCTTCGAGTTGCTCTAAAAACTTGGGGGCTATGGTCAGAAGATCACA
>JAAKFT010000140.1 GCA_011064935.1 Chlamydiota bacterium
CCACCAGGTAGAATGCCCTCTTCAACAGCAGCTGCGGTTGCATGCTGAGCATCATCGACTCGGTCTTTTTTCTCTTTCATCTCGACTTCTGTCGCAGCTCCCACGCGAATGACCGCAACTCCTCCGGCGAGCTTAGCGAGTCGCTCTTGGAGTTTTTCGCGATCGTAGTCGCTGGTGCTCTCTTCGATTTGACGCTTGAGAAGGGCTATGCGTTCTTCGATAACCTCTTTTTTACCGGCTCCTTCAACAAAGGTGGTCTCTTCTTTCTTGACCACGGCTTTTTTGACTTTGCCGAGCATGTCAATGGTGACGTTTTCCAGCTTCATTCCCAGCTCTTCGCTGATGAGCTGTCCGCCGGTGAGGATAGCGATATCGTCGAGCATCGCTTTGCGGCGATCGCCAAAGCCAGGCGCTTTTACGGCGCAAACTTTGAGGCCAGCTCTCAACCGGTTAACCACCAGTGTTGCCAGTGCTTCACCCTCGACATCTTCAGCGATGATCAGAAGGGGTTTGCCGCTCTCAGCCACTGTTTGTAGGATCGGCAGAAAGTCTTTCATCCCAGAGATCTTCTTCTCGTAGATCAAGACAAAAGCATCTTCTAAGATCGCTTCTTGAGTCTCTGGATTGGTCATGAAATAGGCTGAGAGATAGCCGCGGTCAAAGTTCATTCCTTCGACAACTTCTAGTGTGGTCTCGAACCCTTTAGCTTCTTCAACAGTAATGGTTCCGTTTTTGCCTACTCGATCCATCGCATCAGCTATGATCTTGCCGATCTCTTCATCGCTATTGGCAGAAATCGTTGCCACTTGAGCGATCTCTTGCTGATTTTGAACCGGTTTGCTGATCTTTTTGAGTTCAGCAATGACAGTCTTAACACTTTTCTCGATGCCACGCTTGAGGTCCATAGGATTGGCTCCAGCGGTAACATTGCGCAAGCCTTCAGCATAGATAGCTTCGGCAAGAACGGTAGCTGTTGTGGTGCCATCACCTGCTTTGTCGGCGGTTTTGCTGGCCACTTCTTTGACCATCTGAGCGCCCATGTTCTCATGCCTATCTTCGAGTTCAATCTCTTTCGCGACCGTCACGCCATCTTTGGTGACATGGGGGGCGCCATATGATTTGTCGAGGATGACATTGCGCCCTTTGGGGCCCAAAGTTACTTTGACAGCATCAGCTAGGGTCTTCACCCCTTTGAGGATTTTTTGCCGTGCTTCTTCTTTGTATTTAATATCTTTTGCAGCCATAGCTCAAGATCTCCTTTATTTTTAGTTATTCAACAATTGCAATGATTTCATCAGCTTTAAGAATGATGTACTCTTCGCCTTCGACGGTCACTTCTTGCCCTGAATACTTTTCCATTAAGATTTTATCGCCAATTTCGACAGGAAAAGGGACGGTGTTGCCTTTCTTGTCTGTTTTGCCGGTGCCAATCGCACACACTTTTGCTGTTTCCTGTTTTTTCTTCGCGGTATCAGGTAGGATGATACCTCCCTTCATAGTCTCTTCTGCTTCGAGACGTTTTACCAATACACGATAGCCTACTGGCTTGAGTTTGGTTTGGACAGCTTGATCAGTCATAGTTGTCTACTCCTTATGAGTTTAAAAATAGGTTTTACGATAAATGAAGATAGCAAGATGAACCATTTTAGTCAATTTGAATTAGCACCATTCTCTCAAGAGTGCTAACTCAGATTCAAAAATTTACTTGCTAAACAAGTTAAGTAAATTTTTTAATGGTGAAATTATGTCAAATAGATTGATAAACGGTGCTAAGTTTGATATAATGTTATTATTGTTTTAATAATTGTTAACCAGGTAATTAAGTTATGGCTTCTAACGCTCAACCTTTAGATTCAGCAGCTTCCCAATCTGTGGAAATGGAGGAGGCATCTGCTCCAGTCGCTGAGAGGCAGAAAGTCTCCAGCTTTGTTCAAACTTTACTTAAGAGCCATTTTGAATTTCGGAGAAGAGAAGCGTGGCAGGGCTTATGCCAGGGTAGAGTCAAAGGTGAGCCAGCTGTCGCTGCTGCGGCAAAATCATCGCAGCAATCTTCAGCTCCTATTACTCCAGAAGTACTAATCAAGCTGTTGAAAGACGTAACCTACGCCATTGCTGATTGCGAGGATCCCTTTAAGGCGATCGATCTACTCGCAGCTCTTGTCCCTTTGGAAAAGCTTGAAAGCGGCTTGAAAAGCTCTGATAAAAAGTTTGATGTTAATCAATATGCGCAAAGGTTGTTGAGAATAGCAGATTATGATGCTGAGTTCAATAAGAGTGGGCTTTCTTCAGCTCTTCGCACCCAGTTGCTCTTTGTCTGGTCCGCTTTTACGAACGCCCTCTTTATTGTGTTAGAAAA
>JAAKFT010000141.1 GCA_011064935.1 Chlamydiota bacterium
TTCGCCCCTCCCGGGGCTCAACAATTCTTATCTTCTCTTCACCCCGCGTTCCAGCGAAGGCCTTCGGCCAACGCTTTCACACGGGGCTGATTAGAGTTTAATCGCTACCGCGATCAATCACGAAATTTTTTGGATCCAACTGGATCTCATGGATTTAAAAGCCGAGCTCACGTTATCTTACGCAGATTTTTTGACATTTTGTGGCTGCGAATCTTCACTACACCACCAATTTGATAGCCGTTCTTGGAGATTGGAAGCTCCATTACTGACTTTTTGATAACCCCAATTAGCGACTTTTACTGGGGCTGAGAGTACGGTATGGCAGAGATTGGGCTTTACGCGTCCGATTACACAAAGGGTCAATGAACTTACTACTATGGCAGAAGGCACAATGACGGTCTCTAACAGTACCTCAAATATTGCCTTATTCATGAGATACTGCGTTTCTTCACAGGGATATCCGATAACATTTATCATAGCAGGAAACAATTTATCTAAATAAGGATTACGAACAAATCCATTATCGAAAGCTCCGGGTAGTTGAGATAAAACTAGAATAGTCAGTGGCAGCATATGTCTTGGTAGTGGAAATGCAGTGACGCGATCCCTCAAAGGTTGTTGAGTGGCAGCAATTGGCATATTATTCTCCTTGGAGTTTGGAAAAATCAAGGAGCTCTTCAGCGAGATCCCAGACCTCTTGGAGCAGGGTCAGTCGGTTGGTTTTGATCTCAGGGTTTTTGTCGAGAATCATCACGTTGTTAAAAAGGGCAGAGACAGGGTCCTTCAACTCGGCCAAAAGTGCAAAAGCTTTGGGATAGTCCCGCTTCTGAGGAGCGCGCCTGTCGAGAATGGATTCATGGAAGGTTTTTTTGACCTCTTCTAGTTTCTGGAAGAGGTATTTTTCGTTCTCATCGGTAAATAGATCAGGATTGACGGTAGTGTGGTCGCTGGCCCGAGTTTGACGTTGCCAACTCGGTTTAAGGGTTGGATCTTGGCTGAGCAGGATCTTTTTGGTGCGGGTGTAGAATTCTAAAATATCTGAGAGTTTGTCGCGAGACTCATTGCGGAAGGTGTGGATTGCGTCAACGAGGCGATAGCTGTCGTAGATATCTTGCAGACCTCGGGATAGCACTGCCTCTATCTCATCTTTCTCAAATCCAGACTCATGGAAAACGGTACGTAGTCGAGAGGTGAAGAAGGGGAAGAGGGGCTCCAGGACGGTCTCTTTATTGAGCTTGAGATGGAGAGAGGGGTTTTGGATAAATCGATCGTAGGCAGCGCTTAAAAGAGTCGGAAGAGGGAGAAAGTGGTGTCCTTCGATCACCATTCTAATCAGGCCGAGGGCTTGCCGGCGGAGTGCGTAGGGATCGCTGCTGGAGGTGGGGATGAGCTCGATGGCGAAACAGCTCAATAAGTTGTCGATCTTGTCTGCGATGCTGAGAAGAACGCCGATTGGTGACCGGGGAAGTGGGGCTTTTTCGCCGCGGGGCATCCAGTGTTCATCGATCGCCTGGGCAATCTCTGGATCCTCGCCCTGTTTGAGGGCGTAGATGCGGCCTGCGCTCCCTTGTAGTTCTGGAAACTCGCCAACGAGACCGGTGGTGAGATCGGCTTTGCAGAGGAGGGCAGCTCTTTTGGCCTGTTCCAGGTCACAGATAGGAAGATGGGTGTGTAGGAGCTCAACATTGGCGGTGATCCGCTCGACTTTTTGAGCGATGCTACCGAGTTCTTTTTGGAAGGTGACGGTTTTGAGTTTTTCTCCCCACTTTTCGAGAGGGGTTTTGAGATCTTCTTCGTAGAGATAGCGTCCATCAGCGAGGCGGGAAGCGAGGGCTTTCTGGTTGCCGTGGCGGATCTGATCGGAGGGGGTATTGTTGCAGGCGATGACAAATTTGGGGAGCAGATCGCCGCTTTTGTCAGCCATGGGAAAGTATTTCTGATGCTCGACCATTTCGGAGATAAGCACCTCTTTGGGTGCTTTTAAGAAAGTGGGATCAAAAGTGGCAACGGTGAGCTGGGGCC